>JBLRXA010000007.1:0-18790 GCA_047920955.1 Methylobacter sp.
CCTATTACTGGAGCGCCGAACTGCCGCCGGAAACGGTCTATCGCTGCCCGATACCGACCTGGACTCACCGTGAGACTCATGTCGTGATCCGTTCCGGCCTGCAAGGCTTGGGCGAATGGTTTAATGAAGATCGGGACGTTTATCAGGACTATGTCAATGCGATAGGCGGAGCAATGCCGGGCAACATCGTTAACGTCTGGCTGATTGCAGTCAGTCTGTTTCAGCATGAACAAGGCGTGTGCCACTATGCGGACATCAGTTTTCTGGCCGATCATTGTGTAGTGCATATTTAAGCAGCAGGAGAGTGTGCGCAACTCAGGACATGGCTTTAGGTAACGCGCAAAAAATATTCCACATTATCTCACGATAGTTGGAGTCCAAAGCTAGCTTTGAACTCCGACAGTAACGAGGCATCAACGCGCTTGCAAAAAAGCTGTCTGCACGTATTATGCTGCTTCCCGATTCGCCGCCTAAAACCACGACTTATAATAAATTGATGCTATGAAACATCCCGAATTCCCGCTAACCGACGAATTAATTTATCTTAACCATGCCGCCGTAGCGCCCTGGCCGAAAAGAACGAGCGACGCGGTGATCGCGTTTGCCGAACAAAATACCCGTTACGGTTCGCGCTTTTATCCTGACTGGCTGGACAAGGAAACCAAATTGCGTGAGCAGTTGCAGGCTTTGTTGAATGCCCCGTCTGCTGACGATATTGCCTTGGTTAAAAATACTTCAGAAGCCTTGTCCTTTGTCGCCTCCGGATTAGCGTGGCAACCCGGCGACAATATCGTGTCCAGCAATGAGGAGTTTCCCTCCAACAGACTGCCGTGGGAATCGTTGGCCGATCAGGGCGTGGCGTTTCGTCAAGCCGATTTGCACAGCGCGGACACGCCCGAAGAGGCGCTATTTGCGCTGGTTGACGGCAATACCCGTTTGTTGACACTCAGTTCCATACAATTCGCTTCGGGCTTGCGCATGGACTTGGAACGGATCGGCGCGTTCTGCAAGCAACGTGGCATCTTGTTTTGCATCGATGCCATCCAGAGTTTGGGTGCGGTGCAGTTTGACGTGCAGGCTTATCAGGCGGATTTTGTCATGGCCGACGGCCATAAATGGATGTTCGGCCCGGAAGGACTGGGCGTTTTCTACACCACGCCCGAAGCCAGGGATAAGCTAAAACTGACGCAGTACGGTTGGCACATGATGAAAGACATCCATAATTATGAAAACCAGCCGTGGGAAATTCATCCCAGCGCCCGCCGTTTTGAATGCGGCAGCCCCAATATGCTGGGTATCCATGCGTTTTCCGCCAGTGTGTCGTTGTTACTGGAAACCGGTATGGCGGCGGTCGAGGCATCGATTATCGAAAAATCGGATTATCTAAGACAGGCCATTGATGAAAACGCGCAGTTGGTTTTATTGTCGGGCAGACATGATCGGCTTAAATCCGGCATTGTCATTTTTAAACACCGGACGCTTGCCAACGAGGTGTTATATCAACAGTTGCAGGACAGCGGCGTAGTTTGCGCCTTGCGCGGCGGTGGCATACGCTTTTCGCCGCATTTTTATAATAGCGTTGAAGAAATCGACCGGGCACTGGCCTTGATTGCCTAAATCCAGTGTTTTTTCTTAAAAAACCTGAGCAGAGATACCGATATGCCGATAAACACCAGCCAGAGTGCCGGGTAGCCCCAGCGCCATTTTAGTTCCGGCATAAACTCGAAATTCATGCCGTAAACACCAGCGATAAAGGTCAGTGGAATGAAAATCGACGCAAATACGGTCAGTACTTTCATGGTTTCGTTCATTTTGTTACTGACGCTGGATAAATAAATGTCCAGCATCCCGGCGATTAAATCTCGGTAGGATTCAATCGCTTCAGTTACGCGGATAACGTGGTCGTAAACATCGCGGAAATAGCGCTGGGTCTTTGCGTCGAGCAGCGGCGATTCGCTGCGCAGAATGGCGGACAGCAGTTCGCGTAACGGCGACACGCTACGGCGCAAAAAGATTAATTCCCGCCTTATTTTTTGGATGGTCGCGAGCGTTTGTGCGGTTGGGTTAGCCAGCAATTCATCTTCAACAGCTTCAATCAACTCATCGAAACTGTCTTGCAGGGTGAAGTATTCGTCAACGATGCTGTCCATGATGATATAAGTCAGATAATCGGCGCCAAGAGTCCTGATTTGGCTTTTTTCGTTGTCAAGGCGGGTAAACAGCGGGTCGAATATCGCATCGGGTTTTTCCTTGAACGTAAACACAATGTTATTGAGCAGCAATAAGCTGACCTGTTCATAGTCGACACCGAATTCATCGTCGGGCACTGCCAGTGCTTTGACCACAATGAACAAATAATCATCAAATTCCTCGAATTTCGGGCGCTGATGGGTGTTGAGAATATCCTCCAGTATCAGCGCATGTATGCCGAAATGTTGGCCGATGGCGTCAATGATGGACACGTCCTGCAAGCCGTCAATAATCACCCAGGTGATGCTATCGGTGGCTTGGTAGGGCAGCAGTTCGTCAATGCTTTTGATGGTGCGCTGGGTCAGCGCGGTTTTATTGTAATCAATGACGGTGATTTTATGTTCATTCTCATGCACTTCGCCGACATGCACCAAGGAGCCGGGTGGCAAGCCTGATTTTTCGGACGCGTAACTCAGTGATTCAGACATCTTTTAGCCTTTTTGATAAAAATTTTTCGCACATTCAAGCATAATGGCAGCCATTTTATAGGTGCTCTGGCTGATGGTTCGGGCGAAGTATAACGTTAGATGAAGGCTTTACACAGATGATGGATAAACCGATATTGGGTTGGCGAGAATGGGTGGCGCTGCCGGAACTTAAATTGGCCAAAATTAAGGCGAAAATTGACACCGGGGCGCGCTCGTCGGCATTGCATGCTTTCGCTATCGAGCCGTATCGAAAAGGCGGGCAGCGCTGGTTGATGTTTGCCATCCATCCTTTGCAAAACAACTGCGAATTATCGCTTGAATGCCATGCACCGGTTAAAGATCGTCGCATCGTGATGGATTCCGGTGGTCACAAGCAGCGCCGTTATGTAATAGAAACGCAGATTATGCTGGGGCAATCGCTGATTCGGGCTGAAATGACGCTGACCAATCGGGACAGTATGCGTTTTCGGATGTTGCTAGGGCGCACGGCGATGGATGCGCATTTTATCGTCGATCCCGGCGCTTCGTATTTGCAGGGGCGACCCGATGCGGCTGCCTATCAACGTTTGCTGGAATGGGACAATAGATGAGCAAGAAAGTTAAAACCGGGTTTGTTTGCGACCAATGCGGCGCCGATTATCCGCGCTGGGGCGGACAATGCACCAGTTGCGGCGAATGGAATACGATCAAGGAAGTCAGGCTGGGCGGCGCTGAGCGCAGTACCCGTACATCCGGTTATGCCGGTAGCCGGTCTGAGGTCAAATTGCTGTCGGACGTTAATCTGTCGCAGGCGGAGCGGATTTTTAGCGGCATTTCCGAATTTGACCGCGTATTGGGCGGCGGCATCGTTTGCGGCAGTGTGGTCTTGATTGGCGGCGCGCCGGGGGCGGGCAAGAGTACGCTGTTGTTGCAGGCGATTGCCAATATTGCCGCACGCGGCGTCAGTGTGCTGTATGTGTCCGGCGAGGAGTCCTTGCAACAGATTGCCGAAAGGGCGCACCGGCTCAAATTGCCGGCAGACAAGATTATGATGCTGGCAGAAACCTCGGTGCAGCAAATTTGCGATGTGCTGGATGAGCTCAAACCGCAAATTTTGGTGATCGACTCGATTCAGGTGATGCACACCCAGGACACCGAATCAGCGCCGGGTTCGGTGTCGCAGGTCAGGGAATCGGCCAGCTATTTGACCCAATATGCCAAAAAACATGGCGTGTCCATTTTTATGGTCGGCCATGTGACTAAAGATCAATCTTTGGCAGGCCCCATGACTTTGAGCCATATTGTCGATACTCAGGTGATGCTAGGTTCCACCGATGACGCCCGGTTTAGGGTGTTGCGGGCGGACAAAAACCGTTTCGGCAGCGTCGGCGAACTGGGCTTTTTTGCGATGGACAGCAGCGGGCTGAAAGAAGTTAAAAATCCCTCGGCGATGTTTTTAAACCGGCCGGACAAGCCGTCTTCGGGCAGCGTGGTGACGGTGTTGTGGGAAGGCACGCGGCCCTTGCTGGTGGAAATTCAGGCGCTGGTAACCGACTGCCAATATGGCAATCCCCGGCGTCTGGCGGTCGGCTTCGATCAAAATAGATTGGCGATGTTGCTGGCGGTGCTGTCCCGGCATGGCGGCATTGTCACCGCGACCGATGAGATTTACGCCAATGTGGTTGGCGGCATTAAAGTGACCGAAACCAGTTCCGATTTGGCGATTGTGGTGGGCGTGGTGTCCAGTCTGCGCGATAAGGTGATTCCGCATGATACTTTCTTTTTCGGCGAAATCGGCTTGAGTGGCGAAATCAGGCCGGTTGCCAATGGCCATGCCAGGCTTAATGATGCGGCAAAACACGGCTTTAAAAAAGCCGTGATTCCCAAGGCCAATGTGCCTAAAAAAGCGATTGAGGGGCTGGAGATTCACGGCGTGTCGACGTTATCCGAGGCACTGGATATTGTTTCGGAGCTGTGACGGTATTATTCCGGCCAGAACTCAGGATCGATGATTTGGGCGAAGTCCCACGGGCAAGATTCAGGAAATACATTCAATATGCCGGTTTCGTTTTCTGCAATGCGTGCAGCGTCAGCCCATGACTCCAACCAAAAATCAGGGTTTTCAAGTTCGGGCTTTAAACTTGGGGTTTTGTTGAGTCGGCGCATAATCATAGTGCGCAGGTCTTTGATGGTTCGCTCCCAACTCTTGCCGCGATGGCTGGACTGATACTGCCATTTAATCAAGTGCGCAAGCAGCACGGCCATTCTGCTTTCAAATTCACGTTGCTCACTTTTGCCCACGTCTTCAATCTCATCTGCGATATGTTCAAGGTCGAGCAAGTCAAAGCGCCCGGAACGAAGAAACGCCGCCTGTTCATTTGCCCATGCGATAACGTCGGTTCCGTAGTGTTGCATCAATAATGGCCATTGTGTTAATAGATTGGCTACCCGCTTTTGTAAACAAAACAGACTTGATAGGCCTAACGTGCGCTATTTTGGGTAGGCGGCGGATGGCTAGGGGATCACGTTTACTGGCTTCAAGATAATCGGTTAATCACTCGCTTAACGCCAGCAAATCCCTTTCCAGTAAGGCGCTGCTGCCAAGATTCAGTTCCACCAGTCTGCGCAGTTCGGAAATGCTGTCGATGTCAATATGCTCACATTTAAAGCCGACTTTGTTATCGATAACGTGCATGGGCGTGAGTTCCATGGTTATTTGGTTGTCTTCGGATAGTTGCAGGCTAAGGGTATAAAGTCGCTCAGGACTTTCTTCCCAGGGGCGTTCAAAACTTAATAGGCAGCCCTTCAACGACAGGTCGATAATTTCGCAGTCCCAGGTTTTTTCGTCGCAGTGTAATGTCGCTTTTTCCGCAAACTGGATGCGGTGAAAATGGCGGTTTTCATTGTCTATTGCTTGCATGGCGTTAATCGCTTTGGTGGGTAATGTGTTATATGGATACGGGGCGTGTGTTTCTTCGTCGTTTCACGCCTTGGCTTGATGTCCCTATGTGGAAAAAAATTGCAGGGAGGTATTATCAACAACCAATACGTCATTATTGTTTAATTTTAACAGTTTATCGCCTAGCGGTTCGTTGTTGACGGTGATAATACCGCTATGTTCCAGAACTGAAACAAAATAGCCATCTTTTCTTCTTGAAATGGCGATGACGCCGCTGCCGTTATGGCCGAGTCGGGTCATGGCGTTTTTCAGTTGCAGGATTTTGCCGATATTGTTGCCGTTTAGCACTTGTAAATTTGCATTGTGCATTGTGTACAATTCGCTCTCGATTTCCCGGTTAAGCGATTTTACGTCCTCATCGATAGGGCGGGAGATGGGGTCTGCCGATGCCGCCGTATTGAATACGATGTCATGCTTGCCCATGGATAGGGTGTCGTTGTTGTTGAGGTTACAGGTTTTGACCCTTTCGCCGTTGACGATTAACGGGAATTCGTCGTTGAGCTGCTTGATGGTGCAGTCGTTGTCGCGGAGAATGATGACGGCATGGGCGGGGGCGACTGCCAGGCTATCAATGGCCACATCGTTGGTTTCATCGCGTCCGATATGGATGATGCCATTTCCGAATACACTGGAATGGATGACCTTGTCTTTAAAAAAAACAGTGAGTTTTGCCATTGAATTGATGATGCGTCGGTAAATAGGTTTTGATTATAGACGGTATTATTTTAGTTATTCAAGAAATTCGGTTTTTTTGGCGACAAGGTGTTTTCTGTCGTGATAAGGGCTTACTGCCTGGGCAAAAATTTGACTAATTTAACGCTTTTTTCATCCCGTTTTATGATTTCCATAATGTGGCCGTGCAACTTAATGCTGGTGCCGATTTCGGGTATGGTTTCCATAAATTCAATGATCAGTCCGTTGAGTGTTTTCGGCCCTTCTGTCGGCAGCGACCATTGGTTGATGCGGTTAAGTTCCCGGATGGTGATGTTGGCGTCAACCAGGTAACTGCCGTCGTGTTGCGCTCTGACGGCGTCATCGTCGGTAATCAGTTCGCCCACTATTTCCTGTAATAAATCGTCCAGTGTGACCAGCCCCTGCACGTCGCCGTATTCATCGACGACTAAACCGACGCGGTTTTTTTCGTGTTTGAAACGCTGCATCTGGTTATGCACGGGGGTGCTTTCGGGAATGAAGGTGGGTTTGTCCAGGCAGTTGATGAGGGTTTGTTTGTCAAAATCCGGCAAGTTAATCAGTGCCAGCACTTTTCTTAGATGCAGGAAGCCAATAATCCGGTCAATGCTGGTTTTGTAGACGGGGAGCCGGGTATGCGGGCTGGTTTTGATCCGGCTGATGATGTCGTCAATCGAGAGTTCAAGGTCGATGCCGATAATTTCATTGCGCGGCGTCATGATGTCTTCAACGGTGGCGGATTCGAGGTCGAGTATGCCCATCAGCATTTTTTGGTAGCGGGGCGGCATGAGGCTTTCAGCGTCGCTGATAATGCTTTTTAATTCGTCTTTATTGAGCGTTTCCGGGCGGTTTTTTTTGAGGTCGATACCGATGCTGCGCAGTAATAGGTTGACAAATAAATTGACGAACCAAACCACGGGATAAAATATTTTTAATAACGGGGTGTAGAGCCATGCCGCCGGAAAGGCCAGCAGTTCGGGTTTGATTGCGGCAATGGTTTTGGGAGTAACCTCAGAGAAAATAAGCATTATAATAGTCAAAATGCCGGCGGCGATCGGGACGGCGGACTCTTCATTTGCATAAAGCTTAATGGCAATGACGGTGGCTATTGAGGAGGCGAAGTTATTGACAAAATTATTGCACAGTAAAATCAGGCCGAGCAAGCGGTCTGGGCGTTGCAACAAGCGCTGCGCTTTGATGGCGCCGGAATGCTTTTGTTTGGCCAAGTGCCTTAAGCGATAACGGTTTAGCGTCATTAAGGCGGTTTCCGTACCGGAAAAAAAGGCGGAAAGCACTAGCATGGCGGCCAGTATGCCAAATAGCATACTAAGGGGAATGTCGTTCAAAGAAAATGTACTCTGGGGTAATGGAAACGGCTCTAGTGTCTATGATGAGAAAATTTTGTCAAGCCTGGATGCGGGTTGCGGGCTGCTTTGTTGGTCTTAATGACATTAAAAAAACGTTGGAATATTATGAAATGGAAAGAATTTTAATGTGATGCCCGTTCGATATTTTACTTTGCCGAATGGCTTAATGCGTAAAATGAACTACTTTTAGTGTTCCGGTAAGGTGATGTGCCGCAGTTTTTTTTGCGGAAAGTTAGGTTAATCCAATTGGCCTGTTAATGCGACTAATGAGTGAAAAATATGGCGTTGCCGCGTATTTTGTTAATTGATGACAATACAACAAGAATTCAACAGCTGGAAGCGATTTTCCTGTTTATGGAATACGCAATAGAAACTGCCGGTACGGCGGATTACATGGCGTGTTTTAACGAAGCCGAGCAACCGTTACGTGCGGTTTTTGTCGGTGAAGGCCTTGATAAACAAGCCACTGCGATTAACCAGATTGTGCAGCAGGCGAACAAAATCCCGGTCATTTTGTTAATCGATAAGGGGACGGCGCTGCAAGTGTCCACTATGGTAACCAATAGCGTGTCGCTGGTGCTGGAGTGGCCGACGACTTACACGGTGCTGAAACCGATACTTGACAAGATGCTGGCATCGGACAGGTCGATTACGGTGCGTGAAGGCTCTGAACGCCGCTCAGCATCGCTGGTTGAGCGGTTAAAGGGTAAGAGCCGGGCTATCGTCGGTATCCGCAAATTGATTGCCCAGGTGGCGGAATCGGACGCTACCGTTCTGGTTCTGGGCGAGTCGGGAACGGGTAAGGAAGTGGTTGCCAGGGCCCTGCATGATGCGTCTTTGCGTAAAGACAAGCCGTTTGTGCCGATTAATTGCGGCGCGATTCCCGGTGAGTTGCTGGAAAGCGAGTTGTTTGGCCATGAAAAGGGCGCGTTTACCGGTGCCTTAAGCACCCGGCAAGGGCGTTTTGAAATGGCGGAAGGCGGCACGCTGTTTCTGGACGAAATCGGGGATATGCCGCTGTCTATGCAGGTCAAGTTGTTGCGTGTCTTGCAGGAGCGCACGTTTGAACGCGTGGGCAGCAACAAAACCATCCATTGCGATGTGCGGGTTATCGCGGCAACGCACCGGCATCTTGAAGATGAAATTAAGGAAAACCGTTTTCGGGAAGATTTGTTTTATCGTTTAAATGTTTTTCCTATTGAAATACCGAGGTTAAAGGATCGGTCTGAAGACATTCCCTTGTTGGTCAACGATCTTGTCAAGCGTTTGGAAGCGTCCAATCGGGGCTCTGTGCGCCTGACTAACGCGGCCTTGTCCATGCTGATGCAGCATGAATGGCCAGGCAATGTCAGGGAGCTGGCAAATCTGGTTGAGCGTTTGGCTATCATCAACCCTAATGGTTTGGCCGATGCGGCCGATTTGCCTGAAAAATTTCAGCAATATCAGGCCGTCGAGGAGGCGGTTTATGAGCTAAGCGCCGATGAAGACGAAGCCGGTAATCTCACTATGGAGGCAGAGGGCGAGGCGGATAACATAGACGATGTCGAGGACGACAGTGAGCTGGTTGGGCAGGTTGATGTTATTAGAAGTTTTCATGGCACATCGACTCTGGCGCAGTTGCCCGAACAGGGTATAGATTTAAAAGAATACCTGAATGTTCTGGAGGTCGATTTGATCCGTCAGGCTTTGGACGAATGCAGTGGGGTGGTGGCCCATGCCGCCAAACGCTTGAATATGCGGCGGACAACCTTGGTTGAGAAGTTGCGCAAATACGATTTGCAGCGTTAGAAGAAGCCAACTTTTTGGCGGCTTTGTTTTTAAGGCATTGAATGGATAGGATTTGATAATTGGCTTGATTTTTGCATATTTCTGGACAGATAGATTCCATCTGTAAACAAAGGGCAATCAGGCATGAATAGCCATTACACTCAAAAAAAACAGAAAACCGAACAGCTCACCGATGCGTTCCGTATTTTTAACCAACTCTCGCAAAACTTATCCGATTCTTACCAGGGGCTAGAAGAACAGGTTGCCAAGCTGCATGGCGAGCTTGCTTTTGCCCATAGCGAGCGACTTAAAAACCTTGAGGAAAAAGAAAGGTTGGCCAGCCGCCTGGAGAAAATATTGGCGGCGTTGCCGGCCGGTGTCATTGTGCTGGATGCGGACGGGCGGGTTTTGGACTGCAATGCGGTGGCGGCGGATTTTTTAGGCGAGCCTTTAATCGGCCAGGATTGGCTTGCGGTTATTGCGCGCAGCTTGGTTCCGGTTATAGGCAACCCGCATGAGCGCCAATTGCGCAATGGCATGCGGGTGAATATGACGGTCAGCAGGGATGTCCTTTGCGCTGCCGCCGATTCCGGGCAAGTTATTTTGCTGTCGGATGTCAGCGAAATGCGCAATTTGCAGGATATGTTGAATCAGCAAAAACAGCTGTCGGCGATGGGGGAGATGGTCGCGAGTATGGCGCACCAGGTCAGGACGCCGCTGGCGACGGCTATCCTTTATGCCTCGCAAATGACCGCCCCGGCGCTGGATAATGAAAAGCGGCAGCGGTTTTCGCAAAAAATCCTCGAGCGTCTGCAATATCTGGAACGGCAAGTCAACGATATGTTAATTTTTGCCAAGGACGGGCGTTTGGCGATGGAGACGTTTTCTTTGGCCGAGCTGTTAAACCATCTCAGGGAGGCGGTGAAAGACTATACCGGTAGCGGCGGCATTGATTTGCAGATTAGCAATGCGGTACAAGATGACGCCATGCTCGGCAATGAAAATGCCCTGCGCGGGGCGTTGCTGAATTTGTTAAATAATGCGGTCGATGCGGTCGGCCAGTCCGGGTGTATCCATATTGCCGTGACCCAGTTGGATGATTGCCGGTTGCGCATTGTTATTAAGGATAATGGCCCGGGTATTGCCAAAGAGCTGTGCCAACGGATTTTCGAGCCGTTTTTCACCACTAAAGCGCACGGTATCGGCTTAGGTCTGGCTGTTGTCCATAGTGTGGTGAAGGCGCATGGCGGGCAGGTCGATGTCGATTCGACGGTCGGGGCAGGCACTGTGTTTTCGCTGGTCTTGCCCTGCATTAACCAGGCATTCAAGGCCTTGCCGGGCGGTTTTTCACATCAGGCTATCCGGCCAAATTTGTTCCAGGCAGGTGTGTCCGGTAAACATCATCATAAAAATGATCTTCAACGGGGGCGGAGCCATGAAACAGTATGATGTGTTGGTGGTAGAAGATGATTTGTCTTTATGCGAGGCACTTTGCGACACCTTGGAAATAGGCGGCTATCGGGTGATTGCTGCCCGTAACGGTGCAGAAGCTCTGATGAGGCTGGAGCATAGCCAGTTTAAGTTGGTTGTTAGCGATGTGCAGATGCCGGTCATGGATGGGTTCCAGCTGTTGAAAAATATACAGCATAAATATGCCGCGACGCCGGTGTTGTTGATGACCGCTTTCGGCACTATCCCAAAAGCGGTTGAGGCTATGCAGGCGGGGGCAGCCGATTATCTGATCAAACCTTTCGATGCCGAGACCCTGGTCAGTAAGGTGGCTGATTATGTGGTCGCCAATCCGGTTGCGGCGAATACTGCCGATAATCAGCCGGTGGTGCGGGACGACAGCATGAAAAGGCTGTATGCGCTGGCTGCTAAGGTCGCCAAGACCGAAGTGACGGTGCTGTTGCAGGGCGAAAGCGGGACTGGCAAGGAAGTGGTTGCACAATTTATTCACCACAATTCGCCGCATTGCCAGGGGCCTTTTGTTGCGGTCAATTGCGCGGCCATCCCTGAAAATATGTTGGAAGCTATGTTGTTCGGTTACGAAAAAGGCGCTTACACAGGTGCGGTTCAGTCGATGCCGGGGAAGTTCGAACAGGCGCAGGGCGGCACCTTGTTGCTGGATGAAATAGGCGAAATGGATTTGGGGCTGCAGGCGAAATTATTGCGGGTGTTGCAGGAAAAGGAAGTCGAGCGGTTGGGCAGCCATAAAAAAATTAAACTGGATGTCAGAATTTTGGCGGCGACCAATCAGAGGCTAAAAGGGCAGATGGAACAGGGGTGTTTCCGTGAGGATTTATATTATCGCCTCAGTGTGTTTCCTGTTAATATTCCACCACTAAGGCAGCGGCCAAACGATATTTTGCCGCTGGCGCAGGCGTTAATGCTGCGCCATGGTGCGGGGCTAGACGGCAATAAATTGCCTGAATTTGATGCGCAGGCGATGGAAAAAATGCTCGCCTACAATTGGCCCGGTAACGTCAGGGAGCTGGAAAATGTAGTGCAGCGTGCGCTCATTTTGCGCACGGGCAAGGCCATTAAGGTTGATGACCTGGTGTTTGAGGATGCCAGTCCCATACTGGAAGTGGCGGCGCAAAAGATGACGCCTGCGGTAAAAAATATCGATATGCTGCAAGATGTTGGCGGTCTGGGTGAGGGGGTACGCTCGGCCGAAGAAAGTATTATTTTGCAGACCTTACAAATGGAAAATGGCAGCCGTAAAACAACGGCTGAAAAGTTGGGGATTAGTCCTAGAACACTCCGTTATAAGATGGCCAAGATGAAAGATGCAGGCGTCATTATTTCGTTCTGATAGTTGGCATTAAAAGTGCTTTGTTTTATGTAACTACTATCAGAAAACGTCAGAGGAAAGTCCCATGAGTGAGATGAATGTCAAACAAGTTTTAGCTCAAATGCAGGCCATGTCATTTGAAGCCGGCAGCACTAAAGAGATCGGCAGCATTAAAATGGAAGAAAGCGGCGGTGGGGGCGCTGATTTCGCCGCAATGCTGAAACAGACGATTGGTGCTGTTAACGATAGCCAACAAACCGCCGGAAAAATGGCGGACGCTTTTGAAAAAGGCGATACCAGTTTCAGCCTGGCTGACGTGATGGTCGCTTCGCAAAAAGCAAGTGTTTCATTTCAGGCGATGTTACAGGTCAGGAATAAATTGGTTGAAGCCTATAAAGATGTCATGAATATGCCCATGTAGCCTACACAACGAACTGTAATTAAAGATGAGCGAACAAGCCAATACCAGCCTAGTTGAAACGAATCGCCAGCATGAGCCCGTTGCGAATAATAATGGGCCTATTGAAGGCAATGCGTCCCACATTTTAGCCGCCACCGCCGAGGCGCATCCTGCCATTAAGGGGCTGGCCGGTCTGACGATAGCACGGCAGATAGGCTTGATGCTGGGCTTGGCCTTGAGTGTCGCCATCGGCGTGGCCGTTGTGCTGTGGTCGCAGGAGCCTTCTTACGGGCGTCTGTATGCCGAAATCGGCGAGAGCGACTTGGCCGAAATTATTGAAATCCTCAATAAGGAAAACATTAAATATAAAGTCGAAAACAGCACCGGCGCGATTTTGGTGCCGAAAGATGAGGTCAGTGCGGTAAAACTCAAATTGGCGGCTCAGGGCTTGCCCAAAAGCAATAGCTTGGGCTATGAGTTGTTGGATAAGGAGCAGGGCTTCGGCACCAGCAAAAGTGTCGAATTGATGCGCTTTCAGCGGGCGCTGGAAGGCGAAATCGCACGCACCATCATGGCTATCCAGAATGTAAAATCTGCCCGAGTGTTGCTGGCGCTACCCGTACAGTCGGTGTTTGTGCGCGAGCGTAAAAAGCCCAGCGCGTCGGTCATGGTCAATTTATATCAAGGCCGGTCGCTGGATAAGGGGCAGGTCGAATCCATTATTCATTTAGTCGCTTCCAGTGTGCCGCAGCTGGAGGCCGAACAAGTCACTGTGGTCGACCAAAAAGGCCAGCTGTTAAACAGCAAAGATTCCTCAGTAGCGGGCAATTTGACCGTGAAGCAGTTTGAATACAAAAAGAATATCGAAGAGCATCTGATGGGGCGGATTGAGAATATCTTGTCGCCTTTAGTCGGGGGCGCTGGTATGCGCGTACAAATTTCAGCCGATGTCGATTTTACCGAGACCGACAGGACACAGGAGATGTTCAACCCGGATTTGCCGGCTTTGCGCAGTGAGCAAACCTCGGAAGAGCGCAATTCGTTGGCCGCCCAAGGTGTCCCCGGCGCGTTGTCAAATCAGCCGACGCCAGCCGGCGTAGCACCGGAAGCGCCAGGCGGCACGCCCGAAGGTTTGGGCGCTGCGTCCGGTTCGTTAGCCAAAAACGCCACCCGGAATTATGAGCTCGATAAAACCATTACCCATACCCGCTTGGCCACCGGCGGTCTGCGGCGTTTGTCCGTGGCTGTCGTGGTTGACGACCGCCGGGTCATCCAAAGCGACGGCACAGTTAAAGCCCAGTCTTATTCACAGGAAGATGTGAACCGTTTTACCGACCTGATTAAGCAGGCCGTGGGTTTTGACAGCAGCCGGGGCGACCAGGTGACGGTGACTAATGTCACTTTCAGAATGGATGACGCTATTGAGGCGCTACCGGAGCTGCCGGTTTGGGAGCAAGGTTGGTTTCTGGATATTATGAAACAAGCTGTCGCCGTATTAGCCGTATTATTCCTGCTTTTTGGCGTGTTGCGCCCCACCATGCGCGGCCTTGTTGCCCGCGATTTGGAAGAGAAAAAAGCCTTGGCTCTGGCAGAGGCGGAAGCAAAGGCGGCGGCCATGGGGGGGATGGTGCGATTTAATGAGCAAGGTATGCCGATTGCGGTGCCTGCAGAGCAAGCGCATATCGATTTTTCAGCATCCGCCGCCGACATTGATGATTTGCTGTTGTTGGATGTGCCCCAGAGTTATGAGCATCGCCTGGAATATGTAAAGCGATTGGTTGACGATGATTCAAAAATAGTGGCGCAAGTTATTAAATCATGGATTAAAAAAGATGGCTAAGTCGGAAAAGACGGAAAAAAAGACTGAAAAGGACTTATCCCAAGTTGACCGGGCGGCGATATTGCTGCTGGCGCTGGGCATGGACAGGGCGGCGATGGTGTTAAAGCACATGTCGCCTAGGGAGGTCACGGTTTTAGGCACCACGATGGCGAGTGTGGGTGAGATTTCCGTCGAAATGATGGACGAGGTGGTTGAGGAGTTTATTGTCGCAGTAAAAAGGCAAACCGCCTTGGGCATGGACACTGATGATTATATCCGTACCGTGTTGATCAGTGCGCTGGGTGCGGATAAGGCGAACAGTATCCTCGACCGCATCTTGCAGGGTGGCAATACTAAAGGCATCGAGCAGTTGAAATGGATGGATACCCGCTCTATTGCCGATATGATCCGTCTGGAGCATCCGCAGATAGTCGCGACCATTATATCCTTGATGGACAGTGAGCAGGCGGCCGATGTGGTGATGTATCTGCCTGAAGCCATGCGTGCCGATTTGATGATGCGGATTGCCACGATGAAAGGCATACAGCCCTCTGCGCTGCGTGAGCTGGACCAAATCATGGAACAGCAGCTAACCGGCTCTGATAATGTTAAATCGACTAATGTCGGCGGTATTGATACTGTCGCCAATATTTTGAATCTTCTCGATGGCGGCGCTGCCGATTTGGTCATGGCCGGCATTGCCGAACACCGGTCTGAATTGGCCCAGGAAATTCAGGATAAAATGTTCACTTTCGAAGACCTTGCGGCCATTGACGAACGCGGCATGCAAACCTTGTTGCGCGAAGTGTCGACCGCACAGCTATTGTTGGCCATGCGTAGCGTCAGTTCAGAGCTTAAAGACAAAATATTCAACAATATGTCCAAACGTGCGGCTGAAATGCTGCGCGATGATTTGGAGGCGTCGCCGCCTGCCAAGTTAAGTGAAGTGGAGCTGGCGCAGAAAGACATCTTGGCTATTGCCAAGAAGCTGGCGGATGCGGGTGAGATCCAATTAGGGGGGGGGGCTGATGAGCTCATCTAGAACGCCACGGTTTACCGCAGCCGAACTGGAATCGTTACGCCTATGGAGTATGCCGGATGTGTCCGGCGTAGACGACGTTGTTGAGCAGGAAGAGGTCGAGCCGGAACAGGAGCCGACGCCGATATTAACGGTCGATGAAATTGAAGTCATGCAAAGGCAGGCTTATGACGAAGCCTTTGCGCAAGGCAAAATGCACGGTTTTCAGCAGGGGTTCGATGAGGGCTCAAAAAAAGGCTACGAGGACAATGCGCATCTGCTGCAGGCTCAGGCAGCTTCTATGGTGAAGCTGTTGGAATCGTTAAGCGAACCGTTTAAGCATCTTGACGGCGAAGTGGAAAAGGAGCTGGTTAAGCTGGTTATCGGCATTGCCACTCAAATCATACGCCGGGAAATCAAGATGGATCCGGGGCAAATTATCGCGGTGGTGCGGGAAACCGTCAATGTGTTGCCGTTGGCGTCACAGAAGATCAGCCTGCAATTGCATCCCGAAGACGCCGATCTGGTGCGTTCCGCCTTGGCGCTGGATGAAATGTCGCCGAGCTGGGATGTGATTGAGGATCCCCTGATTACCAGGGGCGGCTGTAAAGTGAACACTGAGGTGTCCCATGTTGATGCGACGGTTGAACACCGTTTGGCTGCAGTGATCGCTAATCTGCTGGGTGGTGAACGGGAACGCGACGGCGTTGCCCCCAAAACCCAGCCGGTCGCCTCACCTGTTTCGGCAGAGGAGCCAGGGCAGGGCGTAGCGCCGTTGTCGGAAAGCAGTGCCGAGGCCGGGCAGCCGTGATTCCAGATGCAGACCGTTCGCAGATTTGGCTGGACAGATTAAAGCCTTATTCCGACAGATTGGCCCAAGCGCCCGAATTGGTTGTCGAGGGCAAGTTGTCACGGATGGTGGGTTTGACGTTGGAAGCGGTGGGTTGCCGTGCGGCTATCGGTTCCCGTTGCCGCATTGAAACTAAAAACGGCAGGATGATTGAGGCGGAAGTCGTGGGTTTTTCCGATGCCCGTATTTTTTTGATGCCCACTGCAGAGGTCCATGGTTTGGAACCCGATTGCCGGGTTATCCCGTTGGGCCAAAACAGCTTGGCCAAGGTCGGTTTCGGTTTGTTGGGGCGGGTGTTGGACGGTGCCGGCAATGCCATTGACAACAAAGGACCGTTAAAAACCGACGCGCTGATTTCGCTCAATGGCGTGCCGATTAATCCGTTGTCGAGGAGGCCGATACGGGAGCCGCTTGATGTAGGTGTCAGGACGATAAATTCGATACTCAGCGTTGGGCGCGGTCAGCGGATGGGTTTGTTTGCCGGTACCGGGGTCGGGAAAAGTGTGCTGCTGGGCATGATGACCAAATTCACTAAGGCTGATGTGGTCGTGGTTGGACTGATAGGTGAACGGGGACGTGAGGTTAACGAATTCGTCTTGAAGACATTGGGTGAGGAAGGGCTTAAACGGGCAGTCGTGGTGGTTTCGCCTGCAGATTGCCCGCCTTTGATGCGCGTTCATGCTGCGCTATTGTCAACCAGTATTGCCGAATATTTTCGCGACCAGGGCTTAGATGTGTTGTTGTTGATGGACTCGTTGACACGCTTTGCCCAGGCGCACCGTGAAATCGCCCTTGCCATTGACGAGCCGCCTGCGACCAAGGGTTATCCACCCTCGGTTTTTGCCAAATTGCCGCATTTGGTGGAGCGTGCGGGTAATGCCGACCACGGCGGCGGCTCTATCACCGCATTCTATACCGTGCTGGCTGAAGGTGACGATACCAACGACCCCATTGCTGACGCGGCTCGCGGCGTACTCGATGGCCACGTCATTTTGTCGAGAAGTTTGGCTGAATCAGGGCATTTCCCCGCTATCGACATCGAAGCATCAATCAGCCGGGTAATGCCGGACATTGTTGATGCCGGGCATTTGCAAATGGCGCGGGATTTAAGGCGCTTGTATTCGCTGTATCAGCAAAACCGTGACTTAATTAGTGTCGGCGCTTATCAGCCGGGATCTGACCCTAGAATTGACAAGGCCATTGAAAGGAATCCGGCCATTTTGAATTTTTTGCAGCAGGACATGGATGAACCGGTCGATATAGAGCGGAGTTTGCAGGAATTGGCCGTGTTATTGGGTGTAAACAGCACGGCTGCGGGCTGACTATTAAACAAGGCTAATGGGATAAGTGAAAAAATCGCAACGCATTAAAAACATCGTCGATATTAAAGCGGGCCAGGAAAAAAATGCCTTGGAGGCGCTTGGTGCGGCCCAGAGCAAGCTGGTCAGTATGCAGGCCCAGGTTGAGGGTTTAAGGAGCTATCGGCGGGAATATCAGGATAAATTTAACCGGCTTGGCAGCGGCGGCGTCAATATCTCGCAACTGCTCGAATTCAGGTCTTTTATCGATAAGCTCGATAAGGCCATTGCGGGGCAACAGCAAGTGCTCAGTTCAATTGAAGTCGAATTAGTCGGCAAAAGAAAAACGTGGGAAGAGCTGCATCGTAAAACCCAGAGCCTGCAGAAAGTTTGCGATTCGGCGAGGGGGGTGGAAATGAAGCAGGAAGAAAAACGGGAGCAATTGGAACAGGATGAGCGGGCATCCAGAAATGGGCGAAATAACTCAGGTGGCATGGGACGTGCTTAGTCTTTTGTAATATACCAGGAGAATTGATTATGAATATAGAACTTGCCAATTTATCGTCTTTAGCGCCAAGTGTTGGTGCGGTTGAGGGCGTGTCCGCTGTGCCGTCCGTTATGGCTGATGCGGGGGTGCCGGCCGAGGATTTTTCCAATGCCCTGGTTATGCAGCTTGAGTTGTTGAATACGATAAAGGCCGAGGATTCGGTGGCTTTACCAATGCCTGCGCAACTTGCTTTGCCGGAAAATATGAGTGCGCCGACTGCCGGTTTATTGGCAGATAAGGTTGATGTGCCGGATTCCGCCGATGTATTAGGCAATAATTTGCCGTCGTCATATAAGGTTCAAGATAATAATGGGCATGAGGCGGCATTAGCAGCGGTAACAGACACCCTGAAATACATGAGGGCAGGCACTTCTGAAGGGGAAAAAGCGGCAAAGGCTGAACAAAATGTGCAGGAAGTGATTGCGTGGGCTGTTTTAGCTCAGCAATCTGAGGAGCGGGTAGTTGTGTCTACGGCTAAAGCAGTAGAACAAACGGCTGTAGTAGCAGAATCCACAGCTAAAACAGAGGCGGCAATGGCCGCGCTTGTGGCTAATGCCGTAGCCCCAGCCGTTGCCGCCTCGCTCCCGGCGGTTAAAGCCGCAGACCCGGCCGTTGCCGCCT
>JBLRXA010000007.1:18890-38734 GCA_047920955.1 Methylobacter sp.
CGGCCGTTGCCGCCTCGCTCCCGGCGGTTAAAGCCGCAGACCCGGCCGTTGCCGCTTCGCTCCCGGCGGTTAAAGCCGCAGACTCGGCCGTTATAATGACTGCGCCCGAGCCTAACACACCAGACTCGGCGGCTGTAGTGGCTGTGTCCGAGGATAAAACGCCGGAACAGGTTATTTCCGCTAAACAAAACATTATAGATACGGCGGTTGAGCCAGATATTAATAGTGTTGTTATGAATGTCCAGCCAGCTCAAATGAATTTGCCCCGGACAAATGACAAAATAGATAAAAAGCAGAGTAAAGATGAATCGCCTACAGTAGGTGTTGAAGGCGCACCTGACACAGAAAATGTGTTGCCTGCCACTATTCTGTCAACGGCAATGCCGGTTGAGGCTAAAACGCCAGTTAATAATTTGACGCATGAAGATGCCGCTAAAGAGAATATGCCGTCTTTTGCCAAGCCTTCGACGAATGAGGCTAAGCCGAACGTGCCTACGAAAACGCCTGATATTGCTTTGCAAGGCACTGCTGTTTCCGGGCTGCCGGTTCAGAGTAGACAAGACTTCGATGTACACAATGCGGTAATGGCAGGGCAAGTGGAAAAGGTCAGCGGGGCGGAGCCGCAGCCGTTGGTTTTGGACGGTGAAAAATCGCCGCCACGGATAGGGGGGGCGGATATTGCCCAATTTCGGCCTGTTGATAATAAAGCGGATATTCCTGCCATCACTAAGCCGCTGTCGCATCCGGAATGGAATAAGGATTTGGGCGAACGGATTGTATGGATGAGTAGCCGGGCAATACCTGCAGCAGAAATCAGGTTGAATCCGCAGCATCTAGGCCCGGTATCTGTCCGCGTCAATGTGACTGATGACCAGGCAACTGTGCTGTTTACTGCGCAAAATGCGACGACCCGGGAAGCACTTGAGGCATCTATCCCCAAGTTACGCGAGATGATGAATGCCCAACAGTTGAATTTGACGGATGTCACGGTGGCGCACGGTTCGGCCTCGGATCAGGGGCGGCCGCAAGCCCAACAGTTTGCCCAGACCGCTGATAGGCAAGGCCGGAATGCTGCTGTCGACGGCGTGGACGGTGTTGATGATGTGGAGCAAGACATTGACAGTGGGCGCGCTGAGGTTAGCAATGGACTGTTAAGTCTATATGCTTAGACTGAATTATTGCGGCTATTCTTTCCGGCATTGATAAGCAGGTTTAATAACGCCATTTCTGAATACTACACTTTTCAATAGCTTAAAAAACAGCTATACTGCGCGGTTCTTAGGGGCTGTCAGTCCCTCCTTGCTTTACCATCTTTGCTTTAAGATAGAGATGGAAGGCTTAACCCGAAAGGAAAAATCATGCGACATTATGAAATTGTCTTTTTAGTCCATCCTGACCAGAGTTCCCAGGTTCCAGGAATGATTGAACGTTATAAATCCACCATCGAAGCGGCATCCGGTAAAATCCATCGTTTGGAAGACTGGGGCCGTAGGCATCTTGCTTATCCCATTAAGAAAATCCATAAGGCACATTATGTGCTTATGAATGTCGAGTGCGACCAGGCTACTTTAGAAGAGCTGGAAAGCGGGTTCCGTTTTAATGATGCCATTTTGCGCAGCATGACGTTGTTGCAAAAAGCAGCTATTACCGAAGCTTCCGTTATCGCCACATCAACAGCCGAAGAAAATAAAGCGGCTGAATCAAGGGCTAAAGATGCGGCTGCTAGAGAAGCGGCTGCGGCTTCTGATGACGAGGCCGAGTTGGATGATATTGACGAAGATCTGGATGCTGACGCACTCGCTTCAGAATAAAACCTTTAACACTTGAATTTACGAGAATTATTATGGCACGTAACATTAGACGCAAAAAATTCTGCCGGTTCAGTGCAGAAGGCGGCACCGAGATCGATTATAAAGACTTGGATTTATTAAGTGATTACATCACTGAGACGGGTAAAATTGTCCCTAGCCGGATTACAGGAACCAGCGCAAAATACCAAAGGCAGTTATGTGTTGCAATTAAACGTGCGCGTTTTATTGCTTTGCTGCCTTTCTGCGACGCCCACAAATAATTGACGGGGGGCGGTCAGTGGGCTTTTTAGCGGAGTATATTATGCGGGGCAGAATGCAAGCCATTATCGTGGCTTCCACTCTTGCCTTAGTGTCGCTGGTCATGCCCCCTGTCAGCATAGTAAGTTCAGCCTCTGTTGCCCTGGTCACCTTAAGGCGCGGCGTCACCGAAGGCTTGGTCGTTTTAGCCTGTTCGACTACGGTGGCGGCGCTATTAGGCTTTTTCCTGCTAGGCAATTATCAGTTTGTGTTGCTTTATGGCGTGGTGTTATGGGTGCCTGTTTGGTTGATTTCAATTATCCTAAGGGAAGGCCGGTATTTATCCCTGGCTGTTGAAATCGCAGTATTGCTCGGCGTGTTCGGTGTTGTCGGTTTTTATCTTTATGACAGCAATTTGGCGTCGATGTGGAAAGCCATGCTTGCACAAATGGTGCCGCCGAACGCGCCGGTTGAGGATGTCCAGCATACCTTGGATACGCTTTCCCATTACATGACCGGCATTATTGCGGCGGCCTCGGTGTTTGGCCTGCTGTTCGCTTTATTTTTAGGGCGTTGGTGGCAGGCTTTGTTGTATAACCCGGGCGGATTCAGGCAAGAATTTTTGTCATTAAAAACGCACCCACGCTTAGCGGTAGGCAGTGTTGTCGTTGTTATCATTGCATCGTTGAGTTCCGGTGTCATCGCCGAAGTGTCGTGGAATGTCGCAATCTTGTTGTTTGTGTTGTACACATTCACCGGGACGGCGGTTTTACACACGGTATTTGCCTCAATGAAAATGGGGCGGTTTATAGTGCCTATGTTTTATGTGACATTGTTTTTGATACCCCATGCCATGCTGCCGGTTGCCTTAGTTGGGCTTAGCGATACGTGGATGAACTTACGAAATAAAATTTCGAATCAACAAGCGCCTTGATGGCGTAAAAAATAGCCGGATAAAATCCGATAATGAGGTAATAAAAGATGGAAGTTATTCTTCTTGAAAAGATAGCAAATTTGGGTAGCCTGGGCGACAAAGTCGTCATCAAATCAGGTTATGGCAGAAACTATCTTATTCCGTACGGTAAAGCCGTCGCGGCAACACCAACCAAAATCGCTGAATTTGAAGCGCGCCGCGCCGAACTTGAAAAAGCGGCGGCTGAAAAGCTGGGCGCAGCTCAAACACGCGCCAATGCCCTAAGCAAACTTCAAGTTGTCATTACCCACAAAGCGGGCGATGAAGGCAAATTGTTCGGTTCGGTCGGTACGCAAAATATTGCCGATGCCATTACTGAAGCAGGCGTTGCCGTTGAAAAACATGAAATTCGTTTGCCACAAGGCGTTATTCGCCAAATCGGCGAATATCAAATCGATATTCATTGCCATACCGATGTTGTGGTAAAGCTGCCTGTTACCATAGCTGCTGAAGCCTAAGTAATAGGGTCAAGGTAAAAGGTTCAAGGCTGTGTTGTCGTCTTGAATCTTTTTGCTATGCGGTTTTTTTATTCCTGCCTTTTTTATCTAGCAGCCCCCTTCATCCTTGTTCGCCTGCTCTGGCGAAGCGTTAAAGCGCCCGCATACCGATACCGGTGGCGCGAGCGGTTTGCTTTCTACACTAAAAAATCTGCCCAAGATGTCATTTGGTTTCACGCAGTTTCAGTGGGTGAGGCCGAGGCTTTATTTCCGCTGGCAAAAAAAATACAGCAAAAGTATCCCGAAGCAACGTTATTAATCACCACCACCACGCCGACAGGCTCTGCCCGTGTGCAAGCGGTGATGCGGGGTCGTGTCGTGCATGTCTATTTGCCATACGACATGCCCTGTGCGGTCGGCCGGTTTATGCGGCATTTTAGGCCGAAAATAGCCGTCATCATGGAAACTGAAATTTGGCCCAATCTGTTTGCCTATTGCGGCAAGCAGGGCATTCCTTTGTACATCATCAACGCCCGTTTATCGCCGAGGTCTGCAAGCGGTTATCAAAAAATACCCGCGCTTATTGTTCCGGCGTTAGCGCATGTCAAATTGATTGCGGCGCAAACCCAGGATGACGCTGGCCGGTTTGCCGCTATCGGCGCTAAAACTGAAAAAGTTAGAGTGCTGGGCAATATCAAGTTTGATGTTGACATCCCAAGCGGGCTCATTGGGCAGGGGCTGCAGTTGAAGGCCGATGTGTTCCGAGGCCGGTTTGTTTGGTTGGTCGCCAGCACCCATAAAGGCGAAGAGGCGGTATTCTTCGCAATCTATAAAATAATAAAACAAAAAATACCCGAGTTATTGCTGGTCATTGCTCCCCGGCATCCAGAACGATTTATAGACGTGAAAAAACTTGCCGGGCAGCATCAATTGGCCGTAGTGGCGCGTACATCTGGCGAAGCCTGCGCCCCCCATACCGACGTTTATCTGGCCGACACCATGGGGGAGTTAAAGATGCTTTACGCAGCCGCTGATGCCGCATTTGTCGGCGGTAGCATGGTGCCTGTTGGCGGGCACAATATCCTTGAGGCGGCAGCCGTTGGGACACCGGTTTTGTTCGGCCCGTATATGGCAAACTTCAAAGATATAGCCAGGCAGGTATTGCAACGGAATGCGGCAATACAATGCAGGGATAATGACGAGATAATCGGCGCAATTGTTGCGCTGCATGCAGATTTTGCGTTGCGGCAATCGCTGGCTGAAAACGGTAAGGTTTTTGTTCGGCAAAACCAAGGTGCGATGGCCGGCATTTTTAATCTCCTTGCCCAAGATATTTAGGTTGGCTTCCAGACCCTAGGGCGGCCTTCAACAATTAACTCGCCGCCGTAACTCTTTGCCCGGTTTAAAAAAAGGTATGTAGCGGGCTGGCAGGCTTAATTTGCCCCCGGTTCTGGGATCCCGTCCGGTATGGGGGCTGTGGTAATGCAGGGTGAAGCTGCCAAACCCCCGTATTTCTATCCTGTCGTTGGCTGTTAGCGCGGCGCTCATCTGTTCAAACATGCAGTTGACAGCCAATTCCACCTCTTTGCGCTCTAAGTGCGGTTGTCTTTTAGCCAAGCTGTCGATGAGTTCTGATTTATTCATATTGGTTCCTGTGCTTAATTTAAGGGATATTTGGCGCTTGCAGGGATAGGGTGCGCGATATGCCCTATTTTTTATGTGATATGCCTTAGCGGTCTGTGCAATGATTTGTTTAATCAAATGAAAAATAAGGTTTATATGTATTTTTATAATGCAAACCTAGATATTAAGCATATATCGTGCCAAATTGCGCGTCATATTGTCACGCGGCAATCTGCCACATTTTCAAGCTTGATTTGGGCGATTAAACTGTATCCAGCTCTTGTGTCACTTCCTTTTAGAGTTTTAGTGTCCTTCCTCTGTTTGCGGCCGGCACTGCCAGCCGCATTTTTTTCATCCGCAAGGTGGAGTCATGAAACGGAATTACCAAATCGATACAGCCCATGTCATTAACGATCATGATTTGATCAGGCAAACCGCTTTTCACGAAGCCGGCCACGCCGCCGCCATTTACCTTTATAACAAGCACAAACAACTGCCGCCGGTGTATTTTCAGATCACCATTCAGGCACGGGAGGGGTATCAGGACGACGCATTGAATGTGTGTCCGTCGTCCCGTTTTGCCGCAGTGATAGACGGCGGGCGGCTTATCCATAGCCTGCCGATTGCGTTGATTGAAAGTGCCGGTTATTTCTCATCTGTTGAGCAGGACGCCTATCAGGTTGCTTTTGAGGCGGATATGGTCAATTTTATGGTCGGGCCTTTAGCGGAGGCCAAGCATGTGGCTCTGCGTGATGGCGAGCTGTTTAACGAGCATTTGGTTAATCTCAATGCCTTGCACAATTACGGCGGCACCTCTGATCTCAACAAGGTTTATGAATATTTGGAGGCTTTTATCGCGGACAGAAGCCGGTATGAAGAAAAGATGGCGGATCTGTTCGGGCGTGCTTTCCAGTTTATCAGCTCGCCTGCCTACTGGCGGGCTATTGAGCATTTGGCGGCTTATATTTTAAATAATAAGAATAATACAATCAGTTGCGAGGAAGCGATTGCAGTGTTGGATGAAAGCTGGGTGCTAAAAAAGCCGAATTGGATAGGCCTATAATTTACCAGGGGGCTTTATTTGACCTGAAAGGCAAAGGGTGGCTGGCGGTTTTTTCCGTCTTCCGCCCTTTGCCTTTTTGGCCTTTTAAATCTACGGCATCCAATCTCCTTTTTCGCTTTGCCCTTGTGTCTTAGCCTTTTGCAAATATTTACGATAGAATATTAAAAACCAATAGGTATTTTATCTGTTGTTGAAAGTTCAAGTAATCACTATGGAGTGAAGTTATGTCCTGGAACGAGCCTGGCGGCGATAAGAAAGATCCTTGGAGTGGTCGCGGCGACCAAGGCCCACCTGATTTGGATGAGGCAATACGCTCATTGCAAGAAAAATTAGGCGGATTTTTTGGTGGCGGACAGGGTGGGGATGGTCGCTCATCGGGGATGCCGCCATTGAAAAGCCTTGGTTTTATTGTGGTCGGCGCTGTGGCTTTATGGAGTTTAAGCGGCTTCTATATCGTCGATGAAGGTACGCATGGCGTCGAAACCCGGTTCGGTAAATATGTTGGGACTACGCAGGCCGGCTTGAACTGGCATCTGCCTTCACCTATCGAACATGTCGATATTGTTGATGTCAAACAACAACGTTATATTGAGGTGGGTTACCGTAGCGGAGGCCGCGATCAAGCACTTGGTTCGGTGCCTAAAGAAGCGCTGATGCTGACCAAGGACGAAAATATTGTCGATGTCCGGTTGGCGGTGCAGTATCAAGTTAAGGATGCAAAAGATTTTATTTTTAATATTGTTAGTCCTGCGGCTACCTTGAAACAGGTCACCGAAAGCGCGCAACGCGGTGTGGTCGGTAGCAGCACCATGGACTTTGTGCTGACTGAAGGCCGCAGCGAGGTTGTCGCCCAGATTAAAAAGGAAATTCAGGATGTCATGGACAGTTACCAGTCCGGCATCCAAATTACCAGCGTTAACCTTCAGGATGCGCAGCCGCCTGAGCAGGTGCAAAATGCATTTGAAGATGCCATTAAGGCGCGTGAAGACGAGCAACGCTTAATTAATGAGGCGGAAGCCTATTCCAATGACGTTGTGCCGAAAGCGCGTGGCGCCGCTGCCAGAAAGATGCAGGAGGCTGAAGGTTATAAAGAACAAGTTATTGCCCGGGCGGAAGGTGAATCCAGCCGTTTTTCAAAGTTGTTGGCTGAGTATGCTAAAGCGCCGGATGTCACTCGAAAACGCCTCTATATTGAATCGATTGAATCGGTATTGGCTGAAACCAATACGGTGATGATCGACGTTAAAGGCGGCAATAATATGCTGTATTTGCCATTGGATAAAATGATTCAGCAGCAGTCTTCGCTGCAACCCGCTCATGTTCCTCAGGGTGTCGCAACGCAATCCTATCAAACAGGAATTGAGCCGCAACCGCAGTCTATTGGGCGAACTTCAACACGCGGCCGCGACGCAAGGGGACGGTAATGATACAGAATAAAATATTGGTAGGTCTGGCGGCCATGTTGTTTGTTGGCATGATGTGCATATTTACTGTCAGTGAAACAGAAAGGGCCATTAAGTTTCGTTTGGGCGAAATTATAAAAAGCGATTACGAAGCCGGATTGCATTTTAAAGTGCCGTTTATTAATAATGTCAAAAAGTTTGATAAGCGTATCCAAACGATGGATGCCAAACCTGAGCGTTTTCTGACGGCGGAAAAGAAAAACGTTATCGTGGATTCTTTTGTCAAATGGCGTATCGGCGATGTAAACACCTTTTATACGGTGGTTGCCGGTGATATAGGGCAGGCTAATTTGCGTCTGGATCAAATCGTCAAGGATGCTTTTCGGGGTGAATTCGGTAAACGGAATATTAAGCAGTTGGTTTCAACTGACCGTCAGGCTATCCGTGAAATTTTGATCAAAAATGCCAAGCCGCTTGCGGCTGATTTGGGTATGGAAATTATCGATGTTCAGGTGATGCGGATTGATTTGCCGGAAGAAGTCAGCAGTTCCGTGTACCGCAGGATGGAAGCGGAGCGTGAGCGGGTTGCCCGTGAATTCCGTTCGCAAGGTGCGGAAGCGGCGGAACGGATTCGTGCGGATGCCGACAGGCAAGGTGTTGTAACCATGGCAAATGCCTTTCGCGACGCAGAAAAACTGCGCGGTGAAGGCGATGCGAAATCGGCTGAAATTTATGCCCAGGCCTATGGCGCAGATAGTGAATTCTTTGCCTTTTACCGCAGCTTGAGTGCTTATAAGAAGACTTTTGGCCGTTCAAGCATGATGGTGGTTGACCCTGATTCCGATTTCTTCAAATATTTCAAACAGCAGAAATAGCTGATACCAGATTCCCGTCTTTTGCGGCGGGAACCTATAACCAACGCTCCGCATGCGGGGCGTTTTGTTTGAGTGGACATATAAAAATGCAACAAAAAGACTCTTGGCTTTTGCCTGACGGCATAGAAGAGATTTTGCCCGAAGAGGCTAGGCATCTTGAAAGCTTGCGCCGTAAGATATTGGACACCTTCGCATGCTGGGGCTATGAGCTGGTTATTCCGCCGTTCATCGATTACCTGGACTCGTTATTGACCGGTTCGGGGCATGATTTGGCGTTGCAAACCTTTAAGCTAACCGATCAGGTTAGCGGTGAAATGCTCGGGGTAAGATCGGACATGACGCCGCAGGTTGCCAGGATTGATGCGCATAATCTGAATGCCGACTGGCCGACCCGTCTTTGCTATGCAGGCACTATTTTACACACCAAAGGCGATCCGCTAGAGAAAACCAGAAGCCCGATGCAGATCGGCGCCGAACTTTACGGCCACGCGGGTAAAGAAAGCGATGTCGAAGTCATCCGCTTGATGTTGGAAATGCTGGCGATGAGCGGCCTACAAAATGTCCATCTTGATCTGGGCCATGTCGGCATCTACCGTGCGCTGTCGCGGCAGGCGGGGTTAACCGATGCCCAGGAAGCCGAATTATTCGATGTGTTGCAACGCAAAGCCCGGCCTGAGCTTCAGGAGCTGATGGCGGGATATAGCATTAATGATGAGCTAAAAGCCATGTTTCTGAAACTGCCGCAGTTGAACGGAGGCCGGGAAACGCTGGGCAAAGCCCGAACTGTTTTGACGGCGGCTAATGGCCAGGTCAAACAGGCTTTAGCTGATTTGGAATCGATTGCAGAAAAGCTGGCAGTCTGCTTTCCATCGTTGCCGGTCAGTTTCGATTTGGCTGAATTGCGTGGTTACCATTATCACACAGGGATTGTTTTTGCCGCTTTTATGCCGACGGTAGGCCGTGAGATTGCCAGAGGCGGGCGGTATGACAATATTGGCGCCATCTTTGGCCGCGCACGTGCTGCAACCGGTTTTAGTGCGGACTTGAAAGTGTTGGCGGCACTGGGCAAAACATCGCGGCAAAAGCAAGCGGAAGCCTTGATTTTTGCGCCCTGCGGGGACGATGCGGCACTGCATGAGAAAATCAGGGATTTACGCGCCGAAGGGCACGCAATTGTGCAGCAATTGCCGGGGCAAACCGGCACTGCGCAGGAACTTGGGTGTACATCCGTTCTGGAACAAGATCATCAAAAATGGGTCGTTAGGCCCTTAGCAAGCTTGGGATAATTATGGGAAAAAATGTTGTTGTCATCGGTACCCAATGGGGCGATGAAGGAAAAGGTAAGCTGGTTGATTTGTTAACCGAACAAGCGGAAGCCGTGGTTCGGTTTCAGGGCGGTCACAATGCGGGGCACACGCTGGTGATTCAGGGCGAAAAGACGGTGTTGCATTTGATTCCGTCCGGCATTCTCCGGGCAAGCGTCCAGTGCATGATCGGCAACGGTGTGGTTTTGTCGCCCAATGCCTTACTGGAAGAAATTGGGATACTGGAAAAAGCTGGTATTTCGGTCAGAAATAGGTTGTTGATCAGTGAAGCCTGTACCTTGATATTGCCCGTCCATGTCGCGATTGATAAGGCGCGTGAACTGGCGCGGGGCAACAAGGCGATTGGTACGACCGGTCGCGGCATCGGCCCTGCTTATGAGGACAAGGCGGCGCGTCGGGGGTTGAGGGCAGGGGACTTTTTAAATCCTGTGCTTTTTGCCGAACGCTTTAAAGAGTTGGTTGAATACCATAACTTCATGCTGACCAATTACTACCACACTGACCCTATCGATTATCAAACGGGCCTTGAAGAAGCGTTAAAGCTAGGCGAGCAAATCAAACCGATGCTGACCGATGTCAGCGAGGTTTTGTACCAGCTGCAGGATCAAGGCAAAAACCTGTTGTTTGAAGGCGCACAAGGCGCGCTGCTGGATATAGACCACGGCACCTTTCCTTATGTGACCTCATCCAGCACTACAGCGGGTGGCGCGGCGACCGGCACCGGCATTGGGCCGCTTGATCTTGACTATGTGCTGGGCATCACTAAAGCCTATTCGACACGTGTAGGTAATGGACCATTCCCGACCGAATTGCATGACGCCAATGGCGACCACTTGGGTACAGTCGGTCATGAGTTTGGCGCAACTACTGGACGCAAGCGCCGCACAGGCTGGTTTGATGCGGTCGCCATGCGCAAATCGGCAAAAATGAACAGCCTCAGCGGTATTTGTTTGACCAAGCTCGATGTGCTCGACGGCCTGGAAAAAGTCGGCATTTGTACTGCCTACCGGCTTAACGGCGTCGTAACCGAAACCGCGCCTTTAGGTGCCGACCAGTATCAAGAATGTCATGCAATTATCGAAGACATGCCCGGTTGGACGGGAACGACCGCCGGAGTAACCGACTACGATGCACTGCCCGATAATGCCAAAGCCTACATCAAGCGGATTGAAGAGCTGGTCGGCGTCAAAATCGCGATCCTGTCCACTGGCCCCGATAGGGATGAAACAATTATCCTGGAGCATCCGTTCGCTTGAACGGCTGTTACCTAATTACTTGGAGTTAACATGGCTGAAACTGTAGACGAATTGACCGTAACATACGAAGACGGCGGCATTGAGACAGTCAAGGAGCTGGATAAAAAAGTGCTGACCAAAGGCGCTTGGGCTACGATTATGTACCGTTATCAGGACTGGAACCGCGCCAAAGAAGAATATGGCCCGGATAAATACACCATTCGCCGCTACCAAAAGCAAAACGGCGAGTATAAGCAAAAATCGAAGTTCAATATTTCCAGTAAAGATCAGGCAAAAGCCATTATCGAAGCGCTGGAAGATTGGGTTAACCTGGATTAATGGAATCGCCCGTTGCAGAAATAACCAAACAACTGCCCGCTTTAGCAGGTGGTTGTTTGGTTTGAAGGGCGCACGGCAAGTCGTTTTAAATTGGGTTTATAATCCGGTGCATGTCAATAATGCAGCATATAAACAAGCAAAATATGGGTCTAATGCCCGCTTAACCTTAGTGATAGAAAATATTAATTTGTATTTTATAAGTTAGTGTCTAAGCTTAGGCGTTGAATGGTGGGCAATCACTTAGTCGAATGATATGCGGCGCTATTCGCAAAAATGATATTTTACTTATTTTAAGGAATACAAATGAAAAAATTAGTCGCCTTATTTGCTGTTGTTTGTTCATTCAATGTTTTTGCCTCACCTGTAAACATTAATACCGCTGATGCCAAGACGATAGGGGAAGCCTTGTCGGGTATAGGGCTGAAAAAAGCGGAAGCCATTGTTAAGTATCGGGAAGAAAAAGGGGATTTCAAAAGTGCAGACGAGTTGGTTAATGTGGCCGGAATCGGTGAAAAAACAGTGGAAAAAATCAAACATGATATTTTGATTGGCGATGCTGTAGCCCAAGATAAAAAAGCGGACAAGAAATAATTTAATGCCGACACTGTAATTTCGTCCCGAACCCAAAGCTGGCTTTCAGCGGATTTGCAGAAGTCAAGCCTTGCATACAAACAAGGATACGAAGCAGGCGGACAACGCTTCGTATCCCTATATTGCCCCTCTCTCGGTTTCCCGCTATAGGAAACCTCATCCCGCAAAGTAGTAGCGGAATCGACAGCCGTCAGTTAAACATCATTCTGCTGTATAATATTTAGCCAATCTTTCAACAATTGATCGCGTTTATGTACAAGTATGAAGGTCGTATCATCCACGAAAGCCATGATGATGACGGCATTTTAGAGGTCATCGAACAGGATGGCGTCAGGTCGCTACATTTTGGCTCGTTTCCGAAGCAAAGCAGTATGCTATTGGCCGAGCCGGATAAACTGCATCTGGAATATGTGCGCGCCATGACCAGCTGGCTGTTATTTAAACCCACGCTTGACGACCACGCCTTGATTATCGGTTTGGGCGGCGGCTCCTTAACCAAACATTTGCTGCATCACTTTCCCGATTGCCGCCTAAAAGTCGTCGAATACCGGGAAAGCGTGGTTAAAATCGCACGTAGCCATTTTGGCCTGCCGCTCGACCCGCGCCTGAAAGTCATTATTGATGACGGCGCGAAATATGTCCGCCAACGCACCGAAAGCCAAAGCGAGCAATACAGCCTGCTATTTGTTGATGCCTTTGATCATGAAGGCATGGCATCATCTATTTGTAACCATGCGTTTTTTGATGCCTGCAAAGCCCTGCTAAAAAAAGACGGCATGTTAGTCATCAACCTGTGGGGCGGTGTCAACAAGCCTCAGTTCCAGCAAATCGCGCTGTGGCTGGGACAAACTTTTTCCTGGAAGATTTTATTTTTGCCGGTAAAAGACCGGGGCAACATCATCGGCCTGGCTTTTAACGAAGATACGCCGCTATACGACATGAAAGATTTAAGAAACCGAGCCATCGTGCTTGAACAGCTTTACCAGATCGAATTTATCGCTTATTTAAAAGAGATCATCAAACACAATTCCAGCGTCATCAACAACTCGATTAAAAAATAATGTCTAGCGCCTTACACACCGAGCCAAACCTGTTCAGCTACCGCAAATACTGGGCGCAACGCTTCGGCACTGCCCCGGTTCTGCCGATGAGCAAGGCCGAAATGGACGAACTCGGCTGGGATGCCTGCGACGTAATTCTGGTGACTGGCGATGCCTATATCGACCATCCCAGTTTTGGCATGGCATTAATTGGCCGCTTGCTTGAAGCGCAAGGCTTCCGAGTCGGCATCATCTCCCAACCTGATTGGACCAGCGCCAAAGATTTCGGCAAGTTGGGCAGACCGAATCTGTTTTTTGGCGTCACCGGCGGCAATATGGATTCGATGGTTAACCGCTACACTTCGGACAAAAAAATCCGCTCCAACGATGCCTACACGCCAGACGGCGCAGCAGGCAAACGCCCGGATCGCGCCGTTAATGTCTACTCGCACCGCTGCCGCGAAGCTTACAAGGATGTACCGATCATTATCGGCGGCATCGAAGCCAGTTTGCGCCGCATCGCGCATTACGATTATTGGTCGGATAAAGTCAGAAAATCGGTATTGCTCGATTCCAAAGCCGACCTGCTGGTTTACGGCAATGCCGAACGCCAAGTTGTCGAAATCGCGCATCGACTGGCAAACGGCGAAGCCATATCCGAGCTGAAAGGCATACGCGGCACCGTGCATTTCGTCAAACAAATACCGGAAGGCTGGGCGGTTAAAGATTCTACCGATATTGATAAACCCGGCGTAGCCATGCTGCCTATCGATCCGTACCAAGAACAACCCGCCTGCGATCAAAAACCGGAGCCGAACGCTAGCGGCGAACACATCATGCAATTTGATAAATCATTGCTTAGAAACCAACGCGCACAAACCGTCATCCGCCTACCCGCTTACGAAGCGGTCAAAGACGACCCGATACTGTACGCCCACGCCTCGCGCGTCATGCACGGCGAAACCAACCCCGGCAATGCGCGCGCCTTAATTCAATTACACGGCACGCGGCAGGTCTGGATCAATCCGCCGCCGATTCCGCTGACCACCAAAGAAATGGACGGCGTGTTCGACCTGCCTTATTCCCGTGTGCCGCACAAAGAATACGGCAACGCCAACGTGCCCGCGTTTGAGATGATTCAGCATTCGGTCAACATCATGCGCGGCTGTTTTGGTGGCTGTACTTTTTGTTCGATCACCGAGCACGAAGGCCGCATTATCCAAAGCCGCTCGGAAGATTCCATCATCAAGGAAATCGAAGCGATCCGCGACACCTCGCCCGCATTTACCGGCCATATTTCCGATCTGGGCGGCCCTACCGCCAACATGTACCGGCTAGCCTGCAAAGACCCGAAAATCGAAGCCGCCTGCCGCAAGCCATCCTGTGTTTATCCCGGCATTTGCCCCAACCTGAACACCGACCATACCCCGCTAATCAAGCTCTACCGCCGCGCCCGCGCCTTGCCCGGCATCAAGAAAATATTTATCGCCTCAGGCCTACGTTATGACTTGGCCGTAGAATCCCCCGAATACGTCAAAGAACTGGTCACCCATCACGTCGGCGGCTACCTTAAAATCGCCCCGGAGCATACCGAGCAAAGTGTGTTATCCAAAATGATGAAACCGGGCATGGGCACTTATGATCGCTTCAAGAGCATGTTCGACAAGTTTTCCAAGGAAGCCGGCAAAGAGCAATACCTAATCCCGTACTTTATCGCCGCGCATCCCGGCACCACCGATACGGACATGCTCAATCTGGCCTTATGGCTAAAACGTAACGGTTTTAGAGCCGACCAAGTGCAAGCGTTCTTGCCATCGCCAATGTCCATCGCCACCGCCATGTACCACTCCGGCAAAGACACATTGCACAAAGTCAGCCGCACCGTCGCCGACATCCCGGTCCCCAAAAGCGTCAAACAGCGCCGCCTGCACAAAGCCTTTTTGCGTTATCACGACCCCAAAAACTGGCCGTTATTACGTGAAGCCTTAAAAGACATGGGACGCAGCGATTTAATCGGCAACGGAAAACAGCATTTAATCCCCAGCTTTCAGCCCAAAGGCACACTAGAAACACCCGAAAAAACGCAACGTTTTAAAACCAAATACACAGGAATGGGCAACCCTCGAACTGGAAAAGGTAAAGCACATCCTGCTAACAAAAATAAAGCCGGAAAAAATAATCGATAAGAGGGCTGGTCAAATAAAAATGATTGTGTATAATACCGGCTTCTTCGCTGGTGTAGCTCAGTCGGTAGAGCAGCTGATTTGTAATCAGCCGGTCGCGGGTTCGATTCCCATCGCCAGCTCCAAATAAATCAAGGGTTTAGAGTCAAATCTAAGCCCTTTTTTTTGCCTAAAATTTTTCAGGTCAACCTCTGGTCAACTTTCAAACCAAATCTAGGGTATTCTCTGGTAAGTTTGAGTGAATTTATTTTCAAAACTAACCGCAACGCTTGCCAATATTTCAGGCATAAAAAACCGGTGTTATCCAGCCATTCATTCATTCATTCATTGATTGATAAATGGACATGAAACGTATGAGCCAATAATATTAATTTGATTAGCAGCCTGACCTATGTGTCTTTATTATTGCAGGTATCTATAGCAAGCAGTATCTTGTATAACCCCCATAAATTTACCATTTTTAGTAATGAAGGCGAACAGCGATATGGATATAAGAAGACTCAGTGAGCGTGATATTTGTACCAAATACATCACTCCTGCGATTGAAAAAGCAGGCTGGGACATAAAAACTCAAGTTCTCGAAGAGTTTTCTTTTACTGATGGTAGGGTCATTGTGCGCGGTAATTTACATACTCGCGGCAAACAACGCCGCGCGGACTACTTACTGAGCTATCAAAAAAATCAACCCATTGCCATTATTGAAGCCAAAAATAACAACCATAGACTCGGCGACGGTATGCAACAGGCTTTAGCCTATGCCGAATGCTTGGACATTCCCTTTGTCTTTACTAGCAATGGCGACTCTTTTCGATTTCACGATAAAACCGGCTTATCTGATGAATTAGAAACAACGTTAAGCCTAAATGAGTTTCCAAGCCCTGAAACACTATGGCAGCGTTATTGCGATTGGAAACAGTTCACTGCCATTGAAAACGAACTGATTACCACCCCTTATTATCAAGACAGTAGCAACCGTTCCCCGCGCTATTATCAAATCAATGCCATTAACCGCACTATTGAAGCCGTTAGCAAAGGGCAACAGCGTATCTTGTTAATCATGGCAACAGGCACCGGCAAAACTTACACCGCCTTTCAAATCATTTGGCGATTATGGAAGTCTGGACAAAAAACGCGCATTTTGTTCTTAGCCGACCGCAATATTTTAGTCGACCAAACCAAGAACAATGACTTTAGACCCTTTGGTCAAGCAATGACCAAAATCAGTAAGCGGCAAATTAATAAATCGTTTGAAATTTATCTATCACTGTATCAAGCCGTGACCGGCAATGACGAAGACAAAAATATTTACAAACAATTTTCGCCCACCTTCTTTGACCTCGTCATTATTGATGAATGTCATCGTGGCAGTGCCAAAGATGACGCGGCATGGCGGGCAATTTTAGATTATTTCAAGAGTGCTACCCATATCGGCTTAACCGCCACGCCTAAAGAAACTAAAGAAGTTAGCAATATCAATTACTTTGGTGAACCCATTTACACCTACAGCTTAAAACAAGGCATTGAAGACGGATTTTTAGCCCCTTACAAAGTGATCCGCATTGATTTTGATATAGACCTAAACGGCTGGAAACCGAAACAAGGGCAAAAAGATAAAGCCGGACGATTGATTGAAGACCGCATTTACAACCGCAAAGACATTGATAAAAACATCATCTTTGATGAGCGAACTTATTTAGTCGCATGGAAAATCACTGAGTACCTACAAAAAACAGGTGAATTTCAAAAGACCATTGTGTTCTGTGATGACATAGAACACGCCGAACGAATGCGCCAAGCCCTCGTTAATCTGAACCCGGAACGCGTCAAAGAAAACCGCCGCTATATCATGCGCATTACCGGCGATGAAAAACAAGGCAAAGCCGAACTTGATAACTTTATCGACCCTGAGTCCGTTTATCCAGTGATAGCCATCACCAGCAAACTCATGTCCACAGGCGTTGATGCCAAGACCTGTAAATTAATCGTCTTAGACCAGAACATTCAATCCATGACCGAATTTAAACAGATTATCGGACGTGGAACGCGCATTGATAAAAGCTATGATAAATTTTGGTTCACCATCATGGACTTTAAAAACGCGACTAAATTATTTTCTGACCCCACATTTGACGGCGATCCAGTACAAATTTATGAACCCAAGCCTGATGAACCTATTACACCGCCCGAACCCAACGATAAAATTGCCGAAACACCATCAGCTTACGATACAGAAATAGACACGGATATTCTGATTGACCCACCTGTTCCGCCGCCCAAGAAATCTAAAATTCATCTTGGTGATGACGAAAAAGTCGAAATTACTGATATTCGCGTCACAGTAACAGGTGCAGACGGCAAACAAATCACCGAATCGCTCACCGATTACACGCGCCAATGCGTCAATAAACAATTTAGAACGCTGAATGACTTTTTACGAAAATGGGCAGAAACCGATAAAAAACAAGCCATCATTCAAGAACTCGCCGAACAAGGGGTATTTTGGCAAGAACTACAACAAGCCGTGAGCCATAAACTAGGCTACGAACTTGATCCCTTTGATCTAATTTGTCATATCGTTTTTGACCAACCGCCGTTATCGCGCAAAGAACGCGCCGATAATGTCAAAAAGCGCGATTATTTCAGCCAATACCAAGGCGCGGCTAAACAGGTTTTAGAAGCCCTGCTCGATAAATACGCTGATGTTGGCATAGAAGAAATTGAAAAAACTGAAGTGATTACCCAAGTCCCTTTTTCAAATATGGGCACAGCGGTAGAATTACTCACCGCATTTGGTGGCAAAGCCAACTATATAAAAGCCGTGCAAGCCTTAGAGCATGAACTTTATAGCCTGAAAAAATCCGCCTAACTAACCTCAAAATAATAAAAAATCATGAGCATAAGCAACACCGTTAAATCCATACAAGACATTATGCGCAAAGACACAGGCGTAGATGGCGATGCCCAACGTATAGGTCAGCTCGTCTGGATGCTATTTTTAAAAGTCTTTGATGACAAAGAAACTGAATGGGAAATGACCAAAGACCATTATCAATCACCGATTCCAGAAAACTTGCGTTGGCGTAACTGGGCGGCTAAAGACGAAGGCTTAACAGGCGAAGACTTAAAAAACTTCATCGACAACGAATTATTCCCCCGTTTAAAAGACTTAAAATCCGAAGCCGACGACAGCGCGAAATATGTCATTGGTAGCCTGTTTGAAGATGCCTACAACTACATGAAATCCGGGCAGCTCATCCGCGAAGTCATCAACAAAATTCAAGAGGGTATCGACTTTAATAAAACCAAAGAACGCCACCTATTTGGCGATATGTACGAACAAATTTTAAAAGGCTTACAAAGCGCGGGCAATGCGGGTGAATTTTACACACCTCGCGCCGTGACTGAATTTATCGTCAATCGAATCGACCCCAAACTAAACGAAAAAGTCCTTGATCCCGCGTGTGGCACAGGTGGATTTTTAACCTGCACCATAGACCACAAACGCAAATACAAGCCGACCGTCGCGGAAGAACACATATTACAAAACAGCATCTACGGCATAGAGAAAAAACCCCTGCCGCATTTACTCGCCACCACCAATATGTTTTTGCATGGCATAGAAATTCCTGTGCAGATACGCCACGACAACACCCTCGCCAAAGCCTTAATCGCGTGGACACCCGAAGAACGCGTTGATGTCATCATCACCAATCCGCCGTTTGGTGGCATGGAAGAAAACGGCATAGAAAGCAATTTCCCAAAAGAATTTCAAACCCGCGAAACCGCTGATTTATTCATGGTGTTAATCATCCGCTTACTCAAAGACGGTGGACGCGCCGCCGTGGTATTGCCCGATGGTTTCCTGTTTGGCGAAGGCATGAAAACCCGCCTCAAAGAAAAATTACTCACCGAATGCAACTTGCACACCATCGTCCGCTTACCGAATGGCGTGTTCAGCCCCTACACAGGCATCAAAACCAACCTGTTATTTTTCACCAAAGGCAAACCCACAGAAACCATCTGGTTTTATGAGCATCCTTATCCAGACGGCGTGAAAAATTACAACAAAAGCAAACCCATGCGCTTTGCTGAATTTCAACCGGAAATAGACTGGTGGGGCAATGAATCCGATGGGTTTAGTACACGGGTAGAAAATGAACAAGCATGGCGCATGAATTTTGCAGAACTTAAAACCGATGCAGAAGCCAAAGCCAAACCACACCGGCAACAAGCTGAAACGCTGAAACAGCAAGCCAGCGCGTTAAATAGCGAAATCAAAAGCCTGGCCAAAGACACGCCCGAAGCACAAATAAATACCTTAAAACAGCAACTCGACACCTTCAACCAGCAAGCCAAAGAACAACAGCAAGCGGGCGATGCCATTTATAACGCCATTTTTAACCTGGATTGTAAAAATCCGCACAAGGTAGAACAGTTTAGCCACGATCCAGTCGTATTATTAAGTCAGTACGCCAACGAACAGCAAGAAATTGACGGCTTGCAGCAGCAGTTAAAAACGATATTAAATAACGCCTTATCAGGTTAGGAGAAAACTCATGCAAACCATTACCTTTACCTTTACAACCGATGATAATGTCAATCAGTTATTACAGGACATTGCTAAAGAAAATAATAAGCCGACCAATGAAATTATTGCTGATTGGCTCCGTTACTATGCCGAAATGTTGCACAGAAAAAAGCTACGGCAG
>JBLRXA010000008.1:0-1769 GCA_047920955.1 Methylobacter sp.
ACTATACCATCTAGCCTCTTTAAGAGCTGTTGCATTTATTATATGAATTTAAGAATTTCAGAATGCCTTGGAATTGGAGTTTGCCTGCCGTTAATTGGATTCGCATAAATATCATGTTTATTACCATGACGCTTTAAATAGCATCCTGCTTCAACTAACTCCCTTATGAAATTCCTCCGTTTCAAGCAACTTCAACCAAAACTTCTTTAAGTTGAGATACAGGATGATTGATTTGAAACTCTTCCTCCATTACAAGTCTGTAGGCATCCTCAATATTTTATTCTAATTCTTGCAATGTCTCACCTTGACTGAATACGCCGGGTACTTCTTTAAGCTTCCCGACATACCATCCATCATCTAACCAATATTCAAGTGTAAATGCGTGTTTCATGTTTATATCCTCAAAAAAATGGCTAAGTTCTACCTTAAACAAATATCAGTCGCGTAGGTTGGGTTGCGGCTTTTTGCAACCCAACCTACTCGGCTTCTCTCTACCGCTCGAACGGTTTATTCTGGTTTACAGAACTGCGCTTCCGGTGGTTATTGTCAGATTTGAACATACCGCCTCATAAGATACTGACCTTCTATCTCAAGATTAAAACCATAGCTTTGATACCAACAGACCAATTTTTCCTGTGAAATTGAATCTTTAGTTTGTTTCTGAGGGATAGCATCTAATTCTAAAAGTACATTATATTTATCTGCTAAAGCACATAACTTACTTAAAATTAAACTTCCTGTGCCAGTTTTTTGTTCATAAATAAACAAATATACAATTTTAACTGCTGGAGTATCGGTATTATTGATGCCTTGTAAAGCGATACACCCAACATTATTACAATCAATTTTTATAATATTGGGATGCTTTCTCCTCAAACCATATGAATGATTCTGGTCAATGGCATATAAATAATTTTTGTCTTTTTTTGCGTAAAACTCCTGTTCAAACTCATTAAAAAATTTACATTCATTCATTGAACTGCTAAAAAACTCACCTACAACATTCATTGTTTATCTCTTATTAAAAATCGTGGCAACCTAGCCCGGTAGGGGGCGCATCGCGCCCCATTTACAAATACCCAAAGATTCACGGGGCTTTTTTAATGCATTCCGACAAACAGTTCATTTCGATAATCAAAATATCCGGTGAGATTAGACTCCGAAATGGGGGCGCGATACGGCCCTACCGGGCTTGCTGATTATCAGTCATGACCACCAGCTTGTTCGAGCAAAGTTACTACATCGTTGTGATGGTGAAATCTAGCATCAAACAACGGGGTGGTTCCAGCATCGCCTTTAACGTTCACATCGGCTTTTTCAGCAATCAAAATACGCACTACATCGGCGTACCCCCTCATTGAGGCTAACCCCAATGCAGTTTCCCCATATGCACTTTTTGCATTCACATTGGCTCCAGCAGCAATTAGGATACGCACTGCATCGACCTTGCCTTTATAAGAAGCCGACATCAATGCCGTCATACCGAAGCCTCCTCTTAAATCGACTTTTGCTCCTGTAGCAAGTAATTGTTTTATTTTATTGGCATCACCCTCTTCAGAGGCCTTCATCAAAGGTGCTTCCTCAACCTCAAGTTGCGAGTTGATATAATCTTCTTCATCCGCACTACATACAGAAAATGATAATGCTAATAATAGGGCAATTGATTTAATAATCAATTTTTTCAATGTTTTCTGTTTCATCATGTTTGTCAATCTGTCTACCCCAATAATTAAAGTATTTTTGAATTTGTTATTTAACGTTACGGTAAG
>JBLRXA010000008.1:1779-38692 GCA_047920955.1 Methylobacter sp.
TAAGGGGTGCGCCGCTAACGAAAGCGAAACGAAGCCGACGAACCTTGATAAAAAACAAAATTCAAAACCGCAACGGACGGCGCGTCCCTTTGACCAACTTGTTAGCCGAATAGGTATCTATACAGGTTGCATTTGATATTGACTCAAATCGATTATGTACAAAATATTTTTATCATGATTACAGAAATAATTATGATAATTCGCCGCCCACACATATTTTTCCAAAATATGTGGCTTGTCATGATAATCTCGAAGCTTGTTTTCTATCACATTTTTGTGCTCTTCTAACACATCTAAAAACGGTTGATCGGCAATATTGATAGATTCAAGATAATTGATAAAGAATAATCCGTCATTATCTTTCCACAGATGCTTTGTTACATAGTTAGGATACCTTTGATCCTTGAAACCTTTATTGATTTCCATAAACATGGTTTCAGCTTGTTTCGTCAAAATAATACGCGGATATTTAGCCTGTTCGGATTCCGCCTCATACGCCTCTATACCAGCTAGCCCATAAATAGTCTTTTCATCCATGTAAAATTCACCGACAGTAATAGCACCACGAACAAAAAAACCACGATTTACCAGTTGCGACTGAAGAAAATAAAGCATATTTAATACAGTGTAAAACTCGTCGAGACCTTGAATGGATACACCTATCTCGCTAGCTTCTTTTATGGGACTACCTATTAAAATGCAATCGGTGAAAATACGAAACTCGTACCTATTTTTTATATCGGATAACCCACCAGATATATCATGCCAATCTCTCGCAATGGAACTATCTATATTTAAAGTAGAAAATGCCTTTAATATCGTTTCTCGGAATTCTGTAAAAAATATTTGCGAATTACCTTGATTGTTTTCATATCGAACACGCTCTTTAAATCCAAGAAGATCAATGAACGCTACCACGGAATTTTGTAAGGCACCTTGATCCTCTGCGCTTACATAAGGATTTAGCTTGTAGCTGTATGCGGGATTTGCTGCATCTACCATTTTTGACTCCTAACTAATATTAGACTGCCCGGTAGAGTGGGCAGGCGGTTTTGCCCACCATTTAGCATCCAAACTAAGCAGGCTGGTGCGGACTGGATTAAACGCTTTATTTTGCATTTTGGCAAGAATCATTGGCGTGATATGGATGCTGCCGTTTTTAACGCATTTGGCGCTAAAGTCGTGCCCCGTTCTTTGAAGCAATAGGTATAATTAGCGCATTAATTGCTACATGCTGCCAAGGTCAAATCTAAAATTGCAGCCTAGCATTTCGCTGACTATTTAACGGACTCGCCTCTATGAAAAAACTAATTGCCCTTGCCGCTCTATTATTCGCTTTCAACGCCAGCGCAGAACTGCGCGCTACCGGCGATTTGGGCATCGTCATCGAACGCGAGGACGGCAATGCGCTGATCATCAACACCACGGAACATAAACGCTTGGCCAAGATCGAAAAGCTGGGCGATTTGTCCCATGCTTCGGTGGTTTTTTCCCGCGATCAACGTTATGCCTACGTTTTCGGTCGGGACGGCGGTTTGACTAAAATTGATATGCTCAAGGATGCGATTGATAAACGCATCATTCAGGCGGGCAATAGCATCGGCGGGGCGATTTCGCAAGACGGCAAACTCATTGCGGTGTCCAACTACACGCCGGGCGGGGTTAAAGTTTTTTCGGCCGACACGCTGGAACTGGTTGCCGATATTCCGTCCGATTATGGCGACGGCTTACGCTCTAAAGTGGTGGGTTTGGCTGACGCGCCCGGACAACGTTTTGTGTTCAGTCTCTTCGATGCCGGTGAAATCTGGCTGGCCGATTTTAAAAACCCGAAAGCGCCGGTGATTAGAAAATTCCCTAACATCGGCAAGCAGCCTTATGATGCGCTAGTGTCTTCGGATGGGCGCTATTATATTGCCGGTTTGTTTGGCGAATCCGGTTTGGCGTTGCTGGATTTGTGGAACACCGAAGCGGGTGTTAAACGCATTTTGCCCGACTACGGCAAAGACGATGACAAACTGCCGGTTTATAAAATGCCGCATCTTGAAGGGTGGGCAATCGCTGGCGATTATTTGTTTGCTCCGGCGGTAGGCCAGCATAAAGTTTTGGTTATCGATAAAAACACTTGGGAATTGCGCGATACTATCGCGGTCGCCGGACAGCCGGTTTTTGTCATGGCGCGGCCAGATGGGCGGCAAGTCTGGGTTAATTTTGCTTTTCCCGATAATAATCAATTACAGATTATTGATGTTAAAGACCTGTCGCTACAGAAAACCTTGTCGCCGGGAAAAGCGGTGTTACACATGGAATTTACCCCACGCGGCGAACAGGTCTGGTTGGCGGTCAGGGATGATAATCAACTGGTGGTTTATGATACCGATACGTTACAGGAAATCACCCGCCTGCCCGCCAATAAACCCAACGGCATTTTCTTTAGCGCACGGGCGCATAAGATTGGTTTATGACATCCAATCTTTTAATGGATGTACGGATGGCACTTCAGCGTTGAATCCACGAAACTTAAAGCGTCCAAAGCCAGCTTTGGACTCCAAAAAGCGCAAATATTGGCGTTCAAAGCTGGCTTTGAACATTATTACTCTTAACAGCATGATTTAATCCAGTACCCGTTGGATGCCATTTTTTTATATCAAAGCTATGCTAACCCCCCTACACAAACAGCTGCTCAACGACTACCAACACGATTTCCCGCTCTCAGCACGGCCTTATCAGGACATTGCCGAGCAGCTGGGCGTGAGCGAAGCCGAAGTTTTAGCCGCCTTTAACGAGCTGAATGACAACGGTTTTATCAGCCGCATCGGCCCGGTTATTCCGCCCAACCATATCGGCGTCAGTGCGCTGGTGGCGATGGCCGTGCCTAAAGCGCAACTGCAAGCTGTTGCCGATAAAATCAGCGCCTATCCGGAAGTCAATCACAATTACGAACGCGAACACCGGTTTAACCTGTGGTTCGTGGTCATTACTGCCGATGACAAACATCTACGCACAGTGATTGATTCGATAGAGCAGGAAACAGCCTACCCGGCCATGTTGCTGCCGATGCTGGATGATTTTTTCATTGATTTGGGCTTTAAACTGGATTTGACTAATGATTGATACCCGTGACCGCCAACTGCTTGAGCATATCCAGCTGGGCCTTCCGGTTTGTTCCCGGCCTTATGCCGAAATCGGGCGGCTGTGTGACATGGCCGAAAGCGAAGTGATTGAGCGCCTGACCCGGCTTAAACAGCAAGGGCTGATCAAACGCATGGGCGTTATCGTCAAACACCGGCAACTGGGTTACCGCGCCAATGCGATGACGGTGTGGGATGTGCCGGATACCTTAGTTAAACAACTGGGCGGACATATCAGCCGCTTTCCGTTTGTGACGCTGTGTTATCAGCGTCCCCGGCAAGCGGAATGGCCTTACAACCTGTATTGCATGATACACGGCAAAGACCGGGCGACAGTGTTGCAACAACTGGAACAGCTGGTTGATGCCTGCGGTTTGGGCGGTTTTGACCAAGAAATTCTATTCAGCACCCGCTGTTTTAAACAACGCGGTGCGCTTTATAAAAAGACGGACTTAGCCAATGGATGAACTCGACAAACTTATTATCAACGCCTTGCAAGACGGCTTTCCGATCTGCGACGCGCCTTATCAACATGTCGCCGCGCAACTGGGATTGACCGAACAGGAACTGATAGACCGACTGAAAGCACTGCTCGATAACGGCACCCTGACCCGCTTTGGCCCTTTATATAATGCCGAACTTATGGGCGGCGCCTTGACCCTGGCCGCCGTTAAAGTGCCGGAACCACGCTATGATGAAATCACCAACATCATCAACAGCTTTCCCGAAGTCGCGCATAATTACGCGCGTAGCCACGCGCTGAATATGTGGTTTGTGCTCGCTACCGAAACGCCTGAACAAATCCAGCAAACCATCAGTGCAATAGAACAACAAACCGGCCTGACCGTGTACAACATGCCGAAAAATAAAGAGTATTTTGTCAACCTAAAATTGGAAGCCTAATTATGATTGATGAAATAGACCGCAACATCATCCAAGCCACCCAAGCCGGTTTGCCGCTGACGCCACAGCCTTATCAGACGATTGCCGAACAATTGGGACTTAGCGCCGATGAGCTTATGCAGCGGCTATCAGCTATGCAAAATAGCGGTATCATCCGCCGCATCGGTGCGGTGCCCAACCACTATAAATTGGGCTATCGCTTTAACGGCATGACGGTTTGGAATGTGCCTGATGAAGTGATTGATGAACTGGGGCAACAAGTCGGGCAACTGGACTTTGTCAGCCATTGTTACCATCGCCCAAGACATCCGCCGGAATGGCTGTATAACCTGTTTGCGATGGTACACGGCAAAAGCCAGCAAGCCGTCGACGCACAGATTCAGCAGATTGCTGATTTGCTGGGCGACTATAATCTGGGTTGCGATGTGTTATACAGCAGCAAGATTCTGAAAAAAACCGGCTTTCGTAGCCGACAGCGCACCATTTAAAGTGGGGCAAAAATGCCGAAATGGCCTAGAAAACGCTGTAAGGAATGTGTACGGAATAACTTGGGCAAGTTGCTAATAGCCGGAGTGCAAGCTTTGCTTGCGCTTGCAGGCGAAGCCTGCACTCCTGCTGTAAATATAGGACGCGAATTGTTCAAATTATTTCATGCTCATTCCTAAGTTGACAGCCCCTCCTTTATGGCATTCCTAACAGCCGCTCAAATTCATCTGCAGACACCGGTTCCGAAAACAGATAACATTGCCCGTAATCGCAACCGGCGGCGATTAATAGGTCGCACTGCGCCTTTGTTTCTATGCCTTCTGCGATAACCTTGATGCCCAGTTTATGCGCCATGACGATGATCGCTTCGCATAGCGCCAGATCGTCAGTTTCAGGGCCAAGGTTACGGGTGAACGATTGGTCTATCTTGAGATAGTCGATGTCGAATTTTTTCAGGTAAGACAATGAGGAATAACCCGTGCCGAAATCATCCAGCGACACTTGAATGCCGGCATCGCGAAAAGCCAGCAGTTGCTCGGTAATCGCAGTGTTGGCGTCCATCAGCAAGCCCTCGGTAATTTCGACAACGATGCTTTGTCCGGGCAGGCCCAGTTTGCGCAAATGCTCGAACCAAGCAAGATGCCCGTCCCCCTCTTTTTGGAATTGCACCGGCGATTTGTTGATGCTGACCTGGAACTCGACATGGTGTTTGGCGCGCCATTGCGCTACCTGCCGCGTTGCCTCCCGAAAAACCCATTCGCCGATGTCGATGATCATGCCGGTTGCTTCGGCAACCGGAATAAACTCAGCCGGACTGATCAAGCCTCGGGTCGGGTGTTGCCAACGAATCAGCGCCTCCGCCTTATGGACCTCGCCGGTAGCCAAGTCCACAATCGGCTGGTAAGCCAGCCGGAACTGGCGCTCGGCCAGTGCGCTGCGCAAGTCATTGATCAGCCGCATTCTGGACAGCGCGGCTTCCTGCATCGAGACGGTAAAGTAATGGCGGCGGTTGCGGCCTTGTTCTTTCGCGGCATACATGGCCTGGTCGGCGTTCTTTACCAGCGTCTCAATATCATGGCTATCTTCAGGATATAAGGTGATGCCGATACTGACCGAGACATAAGCGCAATCGCCCTCCAGCTCGAACGGCTGGGTCAGTTGATGCAATATGTCCTGGGCGATGCGCTCAATACTGTCCGGTTCATGCAATTCAGCCAGGATAATCGTAAATTCATCGCCACTGAGACGGGCGACGGTATCCGTGCTGCGTACGCAGGTAAGCAGGCGTTGCGCCATGCCCTTAAGCAGCAAATCGCCTTTGCCGTGCCCCAGCGTATCGTTAACATCTTTAAAATGGTCGAGGTCGAGGAACAATAAGGCCAACGGCAGCCCCAAGCGTCTGGATTTCTTCATTTCCTGCGCCAAACGCTCGTAAAACATGTTGCGGTTGGGAAGGCCTGTCAGCGAATCGAAATTAGCCTGCTGCCAAATGGTTTGTTCCGCATGTTTTTGGTCGGTGATGTCCGAAAACATCGCCACCCGGTGCCGCACCTTGTTTTGTTCATCGTAAACAGTGCTGATGGTCAGCCATTCAAGATAGATGTCGCCGTTTTTGCGCCGGTTCCATATTTCACCCTGCCAATGCCCTGTTGTTTCCAGCGCATGCCACATGATCTGGTAGAAGTTTTCGCTTTGCCGCCCTGATTTGAGCAGCGCGGTAGATTGGCCGACAGCTTCGTGCAAGCTATAACCGGTCAGTTTGGTGAACGCCGGATTGACGGTGACAATCCGGTTATCAGCGTCGGCGACCATAATGGCCTCGCCTATCGCCTGATAAACCAGGTTCGCAAGTTCCAGTTTATCTTCGTAGCCTTTACGTTCGCTAATGTCGACAACGACCATGCGGCAGCTTTGTCCATCGTCATCGGCAACAGCTTCGACCTGCACCACCAACGCCGGATTTTGGCCGACAGGGCGCAAAGCCAACTCGCAACTTTGCGCCGCCCTATGCGCAAACACGCCAGACAGGAAAGCGTTAAATACCGGCAAGGACTCGGTGCTGATAAAGCCTGCAAAGCGTTGCTGTTTTAGCTGCGAACGGAATAGACCTAATTGTTTGGCGGCCTTGAGATTAAGCTGAATAATAGTGCTGTCGCGGCCCAAGGTAAAATAGCCGACCGGCGCCCTGTCGTAAAGCTCGGTGTAGCGTTTCAGACTGTCTTCCAGACTCGCCTGCGCTGCCAGCAATGACTCGTTTTGCATGTCCAGTTCGATCTGGTGGACTTGCAGCTCGTGCAGCAGCCTTTTTGCATCCGAATCAATGCAAGGTGGGCTTGACTGATGCTCGGTGAGCTGTTGCTCGGCGCGTTGGCGCAAATTAGGGGAGTCGGTTTTTTTTGTCACATGTCATCTCTATCGGGTAAATGTCCTGTTGTTTTCAGCCGCTATTGTAAACGTTGCCGCTACATAACTACACCTCTACAAATAAACCCCATCTGCCGACCCCTTGTCCGCGTCCGTGGCGTCCTGCCGCACCGAACCCGCTTGTTTCTTATGGTGGGTGATGACGGTGCGGATAACTACATACTGGTACGGTTTGCCTTTCGCGTTAAGGAAAGGGACGATGGTGGTGTCTACCCAATACAGGGAGCCGTCTTTGGCACGGTTACGGATTTCCCCTTTCCAAACCTGTCCGTGGCCGATAGTCCGCCACAAGTCATGCATAAACGCTTTGGAGTGGTAGCCCGAATTGATGAGGCGGTGATCCTGTCCGAGCAGCTCTTCACGCGCATACTTGGAAATGGCGCAAAACTTGTCATTCGCATAGGTGATTGCGCCTTTCCGGTCGGTAATTGCCACAATGGCGTGTTCGTTCAACGCCAGCTCAAGGTTTTTGGCCAGGCTGATGTTGATGAAGGTAATCACCACGCCGTCTATTATGCTGTCCGTCGTGCGGTAAGGCATGATGCGCACATCGAACCAGCGCCCGTCGTGGGTCTGGATTTGCTTGTCCGAAACCACCAGTGTGCGCAACACTTCTATTGCGTCCTGTTGCAGCAGAGGATAGTCCAGGTCGGTGCTGATGTCGGATAGCGGCCTACCCAAGTCTTGCGGACGTAACCTGAAAATTTGCGTGGTATGGTCGGTAAAGCGCCGCAAATGCAATTTATTGGTGAGGAACACCGTGGCAATTTCGGTGCTGTTCAACAGGTTCTGCATGTCGTTGTTGATCCATTGCAGGGCATCCAATTTGGCTTGCAGTTCGGTGTTGACCGTCAGTATTTCCTCATTCATCGACTGCATTTCTTCCCTGGAGATGAGCATTTCCTGATCGGCGCACTTCCGGTTTTCCTGGCTGATTTTAAGTTCGTCCTGTAAAAACCGCATTTCTTCACGCAATGTCTGTATTTCCTGCCTGGCCTGTTGCAGTGCCTCATCAAGTTGCGGGTGTTTGGCGCTACGCTTGCGGGTACGCGCTGCCGCGACGTCGGTAAACACGATAAGGGCCTTGCCGTGCAATGCCGACAGTGGCCCAATAGCTTGCACGGTCACATTAATGGTATGCGTGCTGTTTTCACCGGCTATTTGCAGGCCGTTCAAATGCACCACGGTATTGTTTTGCACAGCCATGCGGATAGAACCGGTCAGTGCTTGCCGCAAGCCATCCCGCGCCATCGCATGGATGTTCAGGTTGACTTTACCGGCAGAAGGCTCCAGATATTTGCCGGTATGGCCGCTGACATAAAGGAGGTCGCCCTCGGCATCAACCAGCACCGCTGCCGGCGTGTAATGCGCCAGCAGCAGGTTATCCATCAGCTGCTTCATATTGGCAGGCTGGCCTGCATCATCGGCAGCTTGCCCGGCAGACGGCGCGGCAACAAAACGTTTATGCGGGAAATCCAGTTCAGATGGCGCCAGAGAACTCTTGATGCGGCAATAAAGCCTTATCTTGGCATCCAGCGGCCTGAACAAATGGTCATAGTTACCGGCACTTTCAGCAGTGCCCAGCAATAGCAGGCCGTTCGGGTTCAGCGCGTAGTGAAACAGCGGCAACAGTTTTTCCTGCAACTCGGCGGAAAAATAAATCAGCAGGTTACGGCAACTGAGTATGTCTACGCGGGTAAACGGCGGGTCGCTGATAATATTTTGCGGTGCGAAGATAATCATTTCGCGGAGTTCGTTCCTGACCCGGTAACCGTTGTTTTCGGCATTAAAATAGCGGGTCAACCGTTTCAATGAGACATCGGCGATGCTATGGGGTGCATAGAATCCCTGACGTGCATGGGCTATTGCATCCGTATTCAGGTCGGTGGCAAAAATCTGTAGCGTATAATGGGCGTTGGGGTTGACCTGTTCGATGGCCTCGATAAAGATCATGGCCAAGGTATAAGCTTCCTCGCCGGTAGAACAGCCCGGCACCCAGGCCCGTAAAGCTTGGCCTTCAGGATAATTCGCCAGCAGCGCCGGTATGGCCCCGGTTTTCAGGTATTCCCATACCAACGGGTCGCGAAAAAAACCGGTTGCGCCAATCAGCAGTTCCTTGAACAATAAATCCTGCTCCTGCGGGTTTTCGCGCAGATAACCCACATAAGCGTCAATATGGTCGAACTGGTGCAATGCCATACGCCGCTCAATACGGCGATAGAGTGTGCTTTTTTTATACAGCGAAAAATCATTGCCGGTTTGTGCCAATACCAATGCGGTAATTTTGCCAAGGCCGCTCAGGGAAGCGTCTTCCAGTATAGCTTCTGAACGGGCAAGCGTATCTTTTTGGAGATGCTGAAGATGGTTGATGATGTGTTGGGGCAGTTCCGCCGCCATGCCGATAATATCCGCCAATCCGGCATCGATAACGCTGCGCGGCATACTGTCATAGCGGGTATCGGCAGGATCTTGCGCCAGCACCAGACCGGATTTTTCCTTGATAACACGCAGGCCTTGAGTGCCATCAGAGCCCATGCCCGACAGCATGACCCCGATAGCCTGTCCGTGCCGGTCTTCAGCCAGGCTACAGAAAAAAGCATCGATAGGCAGACGCAAACCACGCGGCGCAACCGGATCAAGCAGGTACAGCGTACCGTGTTTTATCGACAGTTCTTTATTCGGCGGATTGACATAAACACAATCCGGTTTTACCTTCATGCCGTTTTTAGCCTGAAATACCGTCATCGCCGTCACGCGTTGCAGCAGTTCCGGCATCATGCCCTTGTAGTTGGGGTCGAGGTGTTGGATGACAATAAAAGCGGCATCCAAATGGCTCGGCACATGGCTGAAAAACTTTTCCAGCGCCTCAAGGCCGCCCGCCGAAGCGCCGATGCCGACGATGGGGAATAAGCTGTCGGTACCCGGCTTAACAACCAAGTCGGTGATGGCGTTCAAATTGATTTGTCCATACAAAAAACCTTAAGTGTTTGCCTTAGCCGCCGCGAGACTGGCCCTGAACCGTCGCCACAATCCGCCTGCTGCCGCCCCGGTTGCGATGCTCGCACAAATAAATCCCTTGCCAGATACCCAAATTAAGCTTGCCTTGGCTAATCGGAAGGGTGCAACTGGAACCCAGCAAACTGTTTTTTATATGGGCGGGCATGTCGTCTTCGCCCTCGTAACCATGCTTGTAATAAGGCGCGCCTTCCGGCACAAAACGGTTAAAGTGGCTTTCCATATCCATGCGCACCGTCGGGTCGGCATTTTCATTCACCGTCAACGAGGCCGACGTATGCTTGATAAACAGATGCAGCAGGCCGCAGTCTACAGCGGCCAATTCTGGGATGAAGCCCAGGATTTCACCGGTGATCAGATGAAAGCCCCGGCTTTTTGCTGACAATGAGAATTCTTTTTGTACCCACATGGACAAAACCTGCTGTATGTATAATGTTGCAAATAAGGCCTTCCAGGTTTTTAAAACCTGGAAGGCCTGCCTATCAGTCTACTGTGAATCCGACTATTCAATGTTTAAGCAACTGGTTAATCGCCGCCAAATCCTGGCCATTAAGGGCGCTCGACGATTGCTTAAGTTTAAGCCCGTTGAGCAGATAATCGTAACGGACACGCGCATAATTGCGCTGGGCTTCATATAAATCGCGCTGGCTTTTTAACACATCGACCATAGTGCGGACACCCACTTCAAGCCCGGCTTCAGTTGCCTCCAACGCGCTTTGCATTGACCTCACTGCCGCCTGCAACGCATCAACTTGGCTGATGCTGGCAATAACGCCGCGATAGGCGTCTTTGACTTGCCGGCCAACGGCACGCCGGGTCTCATTGAGTTTTTCTTTAGCCTGTTCATGGCGATAGTGCGCTTGCCGGGTGCGCGAATTGACGCTGCCACCGGCAAACAACGGCAAGTTTAGCTGTACGCCGACACGTTCCTGATCGCCGCGCAAACCGAAGGTGCTGTTGTTGTCGGTTAAGGTATAGGCGCCGACAATATCGACCGTCGGATAGTGCCCGCTGCGTTGTATGTCAATGGTTTTTCGCGCCACTTCGGCTTCATTGAGCGCGGCCAGCACCTTTAAATTTTGGTTTTCGGCAATTTTGCCCCATGCGTCCATATTATCAGGGTCGGGCTTGTTTAACGGCAAACGCTGGTTTAAACCCAGCAAATTAAGTTCAACCTGGCCGACAATTTCGCGCAGGCGTTCTTTGTTGGCGTCCAGCTCGTTTTGCGTTTTGATTTCATCGGCCTTAGCCTTGTCGAAAGCCGCCCTGGCCTCATACACATCGACCATCGAAACCAAGCCGACGTTATAACGTTCTTGTGCCTGCTCCAGTTGGCGTCCAATGGCGTCTTTCTCGGCCCGCGTAAAAGCAAGGCTTTCTTCCGCCACCAAAATATCGAAATACGCCTCCGACACCCGCACCATCAGATTTTGGACGGCGTCCTGGTAAATGGCTTCGGCCTGGGCGATTTGATTGTCGGCTTGGCTCAGTTCAACCCAATAATCCCAGCGAAAAACCGGTTGCGTCAAACTTAGCGTAAAGCTATTGTCCCAAAATTCCTGGGTTCCAGACCCCTGGAACGTGGGGCGGCTTTTGGTGTTGTTTAAGCGGTTCCATGAATGGTTGGCGCTCAAACCCAGTGTTGGCAATAACTTGCCGACCGCTTGGTCTTCGTTTTCGGCTACCGCCATGCGGTTGGCTTCGGCCTGTTTAAGAACCGGGTCGCTTTGCAGCGCCAATTCATAAATGTGCACCAAGTCTTGCGCAAACACCGGCGCCTGCCAAAGCCACAGCAAAAATACAATTAAAAACAACAACGTGTGTTTAGGAATACGCATAAGGTGGTTTCCGAAAAATAATATCCATTAATTCATCTTGGGCTGTAGAAAAACAGAGTCCACGCTTAGCACGAAAGCCACGAAAAAAAGCAGCCGAAATAATAACATTTCTCATTTTCGTATCGCCTGGAGATGCCTATTTTTTGGCTTTTTGTGTTAAGCGTGGACAATTATTTGGGCATGTTCTTTGGCGCAAAAATTATCCCCCACTATTCTCACGGTAGTTAAACCCAAAGCCAGCTTTGGACGCCTATAGGGGCGGCGGGTGTTATTTTTTGCATGTTACCTTAACACGGACAGACCTGGCAGGTTTTATAAACCTGCCAGGTCTGCTTCGGCTTACGGATTAGTCTGTTAGCGCCTTTTTTTCTTGCTAAGGTAAGGGTTGATGCGGGGCGTGCCCGATTAAGCAAATTTGATGGATATGAGGTATCAGATAACTCAGGTCATGTTCGCTGTAGGTGCGGACGAAGTTGCCGAACTTGTTTCAAGCCCATTCTTTATTTCAACAGCGGATGGTCTTTAGGTAATTGCCGCGCTATCCATAAGGCCAGTTTATGCTTCATAGCCACCCCAGTTTCCTGATCAAGCGCTAAGGGCTGAATCAGCCGGTCATTGACCAGCAACCGGTAAATGCACTCAATCTTGTCCTTTGCCGAATCGGTTGCGGAAAAATGCGCATAGCCGCGATTGTGTGCATAATTTTCAGCAACTTCTAACGCCTTTTTTAGCAATTGGGGTTCGTTTTTTAGCTTTGCCACGGTGATGCCCGCCCTTTTAGAATAATGGTTTATGGGCTGCTTGCCCCTAAAACGGTCCATTGCCGGTTAATAAACCCCTGTAAGGGCTGATATTGGTTTTTGTAATTCATTTTTTCGCAATCGGCAATCCAAAAACCGAGGTACAGCCATTCAAGCCCTAACTTTTGCGCGTGCTGTATTTGCCATAACACGGCATAAACACCGGGGCTATAGCTGGAAAACTTGGGGTCGAAAAAGGTATAAACGGCAGACAGGGCATTGTCAAGTTGGTCTACAATAGCCACTGCCGCGAGTTCGCCTGCGCAAAAAAATTCGACGAATTGGCTGTTGCACCATGAGCTGCTTAAAAAATTCATGTACTCGTCGGGGCCGGTGTTTGCCATATTGCCACCGGCATGGCGCTGGTTTTGGTAGCGCAGATAAAGGTCGTAATGGGTTTGGTCGAAGGCGGCATCTTTGATAATAACGGCGGTGCCCCGGTTTTTCTGCCAACAACGTTTTTGGCGGCGGTTGGGCTTAAATTGCGCAACGGCAATGCGTACCGGTACGCATTGCGAACATTGCTGGCACTGCGGGCGGTAAAGGTCATCGCCGCTACGCCTGAAACCATGGGCAATGAGGTATGAGTAAATGGGGGTGCTAAGCCCGAATACGGGGTCGATAAAGGCCGACCGCGCTTGCTCGGTGTCCAAATAACTGCAAGGATGTGCGGTAGTAATCAATAAAGGGATGGAAGCCATAGTCAGTACTTTATAGGAATGAACGTCAATTCAGCAAAAAAAATGCCGGATGATAGCCCCCATCACGGCAACGGGATGGGGGCTATCATCCGGGCAACAAACCAAAATTTCAATCGGTATTAAAACTTATGAAAAAAATCCCTATCGGCATCAGCAGTTGTTTATTAGGCCAAAATGTCCGTTTTGACGGCGGCCACAAACGGGATTCTTATATTACCGGAACCCTGGGTGAATACTTTGATTTTTATCCCATTTGCCCTGAAGTCGGCATCGGCTTGGGTACGCCGCGCCCCACCATTCATTTGGTCAAAATCGATAATGAGTTGCGCTGTGTCGGCATTAAAGACCCCGGCACGGATGTCACCGAACGCTTGCGCGGTTATGCCGAACACCAACGGGAACTGCTCAATGGTTTGTGCGGCTATATTTTAAAAAAGGATTCACCGAGTTGCGGCATGGAACGGGTCAAAGTGTATGTCGGTGCGCAACCGCATAAAGACGGCGTCGGCATTTATGCACGGGAAATGATGCAAAACCATCCGCTGTTGCCGGTCGAAGAGGAAGGCAGGCTGGGCGATGCCGGTTTGCGCGAGAATTTTATCCAGCGCGTTTATGTCTTGCACCGCTGGAAAACGATGGTTGAGGAAGGTTTAACGCCTGCGGGTCTAACCAAATTTCATGCCCGCCATAAGCTGATTATTATGAGCCATGAAGATTATCGTGATCTGGGGCAGCTGTTAGCGGGCGTGACCAAGGCCAACATTGCGCAAACTGCGGAACAGTATATTTTGCAACTGATGGCGACTTTGAAAAAAGTGGCCAGCCGCAAGAACCACGTCAATGTCTTGCAGCATATCCAGGGCTATTTAAAAAAGGACTTAAGCGCCGACGATAAAGCCGAATTGTGCGAAGTCATTGAAAATTACCGCAATGGCTATGTGCCGCTGATTGTGCCGTTGACCTTGCTCAAACATCATTTCCGCAAGACGCCCGACCCGTACATAGAAGAATCCTATTACATGTCGCCTTACCCGCAGGAGCTGCAACTGATTAATCAGCTGTAAGCAGGGCGCCCCTGCCCTGAACGGCGGGGTTTTTCGCTTACCTGGATAAACTGCCGTTTATCGCCGCCCAATCAAAGCCAACGTCTTTTCCGGCAGATTGCCCGCGCCCTTCCCTTCCAAATGCAGGCGCGCATCTTCATGCACTGTGGCCATAAACCGGATTAAGCGCATCTCATGCTGCATTTTCTGTTCAATATCGTCCGCTTCCCACATGGCATTTAGCAGCTGTTTCGCATGATGGTGGATGGTGAAGGAGACCGCTTCAGGCAAATGGCTATAACTGGCCTGGATTGACGATTTAAGCTGGTCCAGCGACGCCAAATACTGTTTATAGTCGTTGACGTCCTGCTTGCATTTTGTTTTGAGCATAGCCAACTCGGCGTTCTGTTGGGCCTTTAGCAGATTAATGTCGTGTTCCAGTTGCACACGCCTCTTTTTTAATTCGGCTTCCAATGCTTGCCCAGATAAGGCGCGTTCATGGTTGAGCGCCGCTTCATGGCGCTGGTTCGCCTGCCGCCATTTCAGCTTTTCATTCTTAACCGAATGCAGCAATTTAAGTAAGCCTTTTACCATTGTCATGCGCCGCCCAAAGAGGAAATTCTTTGTTGCAAACTTAGCAGTGCCTCAATATTTTGCTGGTTCCGATGACGGGCATGGTCTTGTTGCAATTGCTGATAAGCGGTTTCCGGCAGCTTGTTTTTAATCGACAGCAAATCGTGGTCAATGGCTTGGGATAAGGAGCGGATATGCTTGCGGTTATTGCGCGCTAACAGACATTGCCTGCTCCGCTCATGGCTGTATTTAACCTGCATTTTTTTAAAATAAAACAAGCGCCGCAGCTGCTCATGCCGACCTTGAGCAAACCACAGCCGCCGTTGCGCCCGCCGTTTGGCGGAAAAATAATCGGCAATAGCCCCGACAGTTGCCGTGGCAACGCCCGCCAAGCCGGCGATGATGAGCACGCAAAATGCGCCCAGCAGCATGGCCGAAGCCAACAGCGTTAATAGTGCCGGTAATCCGGGCACGGCCAGGTGCAGCAACAGTTCCACCAGTAAAAACAGCAAAAATGCCGCTAAAGTCAGCAACAAGGACAGTCTAATAATCAAAATGACAACCGCAAAGTGAACGAACAGGCGGCTATTGTACTCAACTTTTCACAGCCGCTATATGCCTACAATTGATGAAGCAAGGCCGCCGACTGCTCATCGTACAGTGCGGCGATTAAATCGGCCTGATACACCATGCCCACCAGACGGTTTTCGCCATCGACAACCGGAACTTGCCGGTAGCCCCGGCCTTGGCTGGACATCACTGCAATCAGTTCGACGATAGGCGTAGTTTCGGGGATTACCGTGACAGGGACGCTCATGGCATGGCCGACCGATTCCGGCTTGTCGGTTGATATGTCCGGGGTGCGGCGGATAAAGGCGCGGAACTTGTGCTGAAAACTTTCGTGGCCGCCGGGGCTGATAAACTTGAAAAAATCAGCCCAGGTGATAATGCCAATCACCCGCCGCGCCCTGTCGATAACCGGCAGTGCCCTGAGTTTTTGCCGGTGCATAAGGTTCCAAGCCTCCTCGACTTCCGTCCCGTATTCCACCGCCAACACTTCCCTGACCATAATGTCGGCACAGGTTATATTGCCTTTAACACGTTGAAAACTATTCGCTTCTGCATGGGTCAGCAGTTTACGCAAGTCTTCGGCTGAAACATCCATGAACCTCTCCATATTATTCAGCGCCTGTTTCAAATCCTGATCCGAAATGCCGGACCGCCGCTCAGACTTAAGCGCGCTGTTGTTCTTGCCGGAAACGGTAGGATAATCATGCCGCAACACCCAACGGTTAATGAATAGCGCCATCACCAGCATGACCAGCACATTTAACCCCACCGGCATCAGCGCAAAATCATAATCCAAAGAACCGCCGGACAAAATCGGGACCAGTGCGGTCGCGGCACCGGGCGGGTGCAGGCAACGCAGCAACAGCATGGCAAAAATGCTGGCGCTAACCGCGCAGGCAGAAGCAATGACCGTGTCGGCCAACCACTGCGCACAGGCAACGCCGATAAGCGCCGATACCAAATGCCCGCCCGAAAACGACCAAGGTTGCGCCAACGGGCTGCCGGGGATGATGAACAAAATGACCGCCGAAGCCCCCATTGAGGCAACAATAATCGGGTCAGCCATACCGACACTCAATTCCTGGGTCACCAGCGCCACCATTAAAATGGTGCAAAAACTGGCGCCAACGGCAAGCAGCTTGCCCTTAAAGCTCAAATTTACCGGATCGGCAATAACGAAACGGATAAGCTGATTAATTGTCATGACTTCAAACCCCTTTATTTTTTGCGCTGTTTTTTTAGTTAGGATTAGTATTTAACATCGGCTTATCTTACCATTTCTAACTGCGGCATTTATGTCGCGCTTAGCAACCGTCTGTAGAGGGGACATTAAAATTGACAACCCGTATCCAAAAATGTGCCTGGGCACTGTGCAGCCGGAACGAAGAGCGTTATCACGATGATGAATGGGGCGTTCCGGTACACGATGACCGGCTGCTGTTTGAATTGCTGATCCTTGAAGGCGCACAGGCCGGTTTAAGCTGGTCAACGGTTTTGAACAAACGCGAGGGCTACAAGAGCGCCTTCGATCATTTCGACGCCAGCAAAATTGCCGCTTACGATGACAAAAAAGCCAACGAATTGATGGCCAACCCCGCCATCGTCAGGAACCGGCTAAAGATTCATGCGGCCATCATTAACGCGCAGGCGTATTTAAAAATCCAGCAGGCATTTGGCAGCTTCAACGACTATATCTGGCAATTTGTCGGGCACAGACCGCAACACAATGCCTGGAATAAGGCCGCCGACATCCCGGTTTCCACGCCAGCGGCCGAGCTGATGGCTAAGGAACTCAAAAAACGGGGCTTTAAATTTGTCGGCGGCACTATCTGTTACGCCTATATGCAAGCGACCGGCATGGTCAACGATCACACCGTCGATTGTTACCGCCATGCCGAAATTAAAACCCAATATCCCTAAAGGAGTCATAAAAATGCGCTATCTGCACACCATGGTCCGGGTTCATGACCTGAATGAATCACTTGATTTTTATTGCAACAAACTGGGCTTAGTCGAACACGCCCGGATAGACAATGCCGCAGGCCGTTTTACACTGGTTTATTTACATGCGCCGCAAGACGCCGACCAGGCCGTAACAATGGATGCTCCGTTGCTGGAATTGACCTATAACTGGGATGCCGAAGAGTATAGCGGCGGGCGCAACTTCGGCCATTTGGCTTATGAAGTCGATAATATTTATCAGGCTTGCCAAAAACTGGCCGATGCAGGCGTCGTCATCAACCGGCCGCCGCGTGACGGCCACATGGCATTTGTCCGCTCGCCGGATAACATTTCCATCGAACTGCTGCAAAAAGGGGCGGCATTGGCGCCTGCGGAACCGTGGCAGTACATGGACAACACGGGAAGCTGGTAGTCGTCATGTCAGGTGGGGCTGGCGCACCGCCCCACCCATCATGTCGCGTTTTTTATCGCTTCGCCAATAGCGCTGATCATATATAACGCCTGTTCGGGCACATCGGCGAATTCGTCATTAAGAATTCGCTCGCAACCATCCAGCGTATCGGCCAGACTGACCAAGCGCCCTTTGCGCCCGGTAAAATGCTCGGTGGTCGCAAACGGCTGGGTCAGAAAACGCTCCAAGCGCCGCGCACGGTTGACAGTGGCGCGGTCGTTTTCGCTAAGTTCTTCCATCCCCAACATAGCGATAATATCCTGCAATTCATCATAGTCGGCCAACACCCGGCGCACTTCGACCGCTATCGTATAATGGCGCTCGCCGACAATGGCCGCATTGAGCATCTTCGAACGCGAGGCTAAGGGGTCGACCGCCGGATAAAAACCTTGTCCGGCGCGCTTTCGCGACAGCACGATGGACGCAGAAAGATGGCCGAACACATGGGTTGCTGCCGGATCGGTAAAATCGTCGGCAGGCACGTAAACTGCCTGAATCGAGGTCATGCCGCCGCTGACCGTGTTGCAAATGCGCTCTTCCAGCTCAGCAAGCTCGGTAGCTAAGGTCGGCTGATAACCCACCCGTGACGGAATCCTGCCCATCAGCCCCGAGACTTCCGCGCCTGCCTGAATAAAGCGGAAAATATTGTCAATCAGCAACAGCACATCGCGGCGGCTTTCATCACGAAAATACTCGGCCACCGACAAGGCCGCATGGCCGACGCGAAAACGCACACCCGGCGGCTCGTTCATCTGCCCGAAAATCAGCGTCGAATCTTTCAGCACACCGGCTTCGTCCATGGTTCGGTAAAGCTCCTCCGCTTCCCGGCAACGTTCGCCAATACCGCAAAATACGCTAATGCCCCGGTAATGGCCGACCATATTGTGTATCAGTTCGGTAATGACCACGGTTTTGCCAACCCCGGCGCCGCCAAACAGCCCGGCCTTGCCGCCGCGCTCCAAGGGCGCCAGCAAGTCGATGATTTTGATGCCGGTTTCAAACAGCTCGGAACGGGCGCTACGTTTGGCCAGCGGCAGCGGCGGCTGATAAATGGAGCGGGTTTGCTCGGAGACTATTGCCGGTTTGCCATCGATAGCCTCGCCGAACACATTCATCATCCTTCCTAACACCGCATCGCCGACAGGCACCGAGAGAAAATCGCCGACATCGGTGACCGGCGCGCCCCGTTCAAGGCCTTCGGTGGAATGGAAAGCGATACAGCGGGTGTCGGTGTCGCTCAAATGCGCGGCCACTTCAAGCACGATATGTTGTTCTGTACCGGTCAGCAGCATTCGGTTGATACCCGGCAATGTGCCGGAAAAAGATACATCGACGATGCTGCCTTTAATGGCTTTAACCCGGCCTGATGGCACTGGCAGATGATCCATGAGCTGATCCCCTAAAGCCGATGATAATTTCTATTCGCGACCAGAGTAATTCCCCAATAACGCATAAAAAACACGTTGCCGAGAAAACGGGTGATAGACAGGCCTTCCAGCTTTTAAAAACCTGGAAGGCCTAACTCGCTTAGTAAGGCTCTGCGCTTTCAAGCGGCAGCACACCGTCGCCGATATGCCGCATTTGGACTTTCCAATCTTGATCCAGCGCAAACACTTTCGGCAAATCCGCCAGTAAGGTAATCGAATTGTACAAAGGCGGGTTGCTGTGGATGATGCCGGGCAGGTTGAGCATCCGCGTCAGCTGGAAACGGAAATCGCCGATATTTTGCAGTTCGACGTAAAAAACCTGGCTGCCATCAAGGATGACGTCTTTAATAACCAACAGTCCGGTCTGCTCGTCATAGACGGCCGGCGCTTGTTGTGCCCTGGAAATGCTGTCACCGACACAGGCGCTGCTTGTCGTTGGCGTCAGTTTAATGGCCGGTAAGGCTATCGGCTCTTGGCCTACAGCCACCGATTGGCTCGCCTGTTGGTACTGGGTGGCAAGAATATTCAACTCATAATTGCCTGGGTTTAGCAGCAGGCCGAATTCGCCGAATTTGTTGGTCACAGTCGAACGCGCCGAAACGCCACCCAGACTGGCGGAAACGTCGGCACCGTTAATGCCTTGGTCGCAGTTGTCCAGCGTCCGGCCTTTGGTTAAAGGCTGTAGTGGGGCATCGGTTAAAAATACGCGGATTTGGTAGCTGTAATCAATGGCTTCGCCTTTAAACAGCTCTTCATTCGGGGTTGCCCGGGCCAACGATGAATGGTGGCTCACCCTAATCCAAAATAAGCCGGTACTCGGCGCTGTAAATTGGAGTTGTTCGCCTTCACCTAAAGCGCCATTGTTGACTTGATCGGTTAATAAATTGTTCGCTTCATCATACAAATCAATTACCGGATTAATCGCCTTTCCGACTGACGCACCCGGAATGTCGATTGTATATCTCTCTCCGGCTTCGGCATAAATCTCAAACCAGTCCGTATCGGTGGGGCTGGTGAACATATGGAAAATAGGTTGGTCGTTGATAAGGATGGGCGTTGCTTCACCTCGGCTATTATTAGGTTCTGAGAAACTGCCGGTAGCAATCTGTGTTGCAGGCGACACGCAGACATTATTAAGCAGTATTTGGTTTCCGGTACAGGCAGGCGTGACGATTGGCGTGACGCAAATGCCATTTTCCAAGACTTGCGGTTCGATACAGACAGGCGGCGGCGTGACGCAAATGCCGTTTTCCAAGACTTGCGGCGCAGTACAGCCGGAACGTGCAAAGGTAAAACTGCCATGATTGGAACCGGTACTGGTGTCGAGTGTGAAGTTAGTATCAGTTCCGGAAACAGTGCCGACCCAAGTCGTGATGACGCCGCTGAAATCGATGGTCAAGGTCGTGCCGTTTAAATTCCAACTGCCGTTGCCGCTGGAATTTACTTGGCCATCAGCATCACTAATGGTGAAACTATGGGTATTATTACCGCTAAAGGTTATGTTGCCGCTGCGACTGACCCCGTCCCTGCGGACGCCGGAAAAGGTCCAATCGCCGGGAAGTGTTTCTACGGTTACAGCCGAAGCGGCTAAGGGGGTAAATAGGCATAATAAAATAAAAAAACGCATGATAAACGGGCGCATGATGGCTCCTTAAACTATATTTAGTTGTTTTTATAGTGGGTATTGAGTGATGCGTACAAGACGCTATAAAGTTAAGCTATAACTTAAGCCTTTGATATCGCATTACATGATGTCGCTAGATGCGACTGGGCAATACGGTTTCATTGTAAGTCATTTTGAAAATCAACGGAATTAACATGAGCCGCAGACCGCAAACTTTATTTTGGCCGCGCATTTTGATAACCGCTTTCGTCTCGTCGAACACAGTTTGGGCGGACATCGCCGGTGCCATTGCCACCGATGGCACCATGGGTCAAATCCAGACGTTAAGCGGTGATAACGTCAATATACCGCAAACGTTGGGCACGACCGTCGGCAACAACCTGTTCCATAGTTTTGCCGAATTCACTATTGCAACGGGGCAAACGGTTGAATTTACCGGCAGCAATGCGCTGCAAAATGTATTTTCCCGTGTCACCGGCGCGGATGCGACACATATCGACGGGACGCTTAAATCCAGCATCGCCAATGCCGCATTTTACTTTATCAACCCTAACGGCATTATCTTCGGGGCGAATGCAAAAGTGGATGTGCCCGGCGATTTCCATGTCAGCACGGCGGCCAAAATCAGCTTTGCTGACGCTATATTTTATGCGGGCAACAGCCAAACCAGCACACTCAGCAGCGAAGCGCCAGCCGCTTTCGGCTTTTTGGACACCTCCGCCGCCAACAATGGCCTGATCGCCGTCAACAGCGCACAACTGGCGGTAGCGACGGGGCAAACGCTGGATATAGTGGCGGGGGACATCGCATTTAACAATGGCGCAACGGTTAGCGCACCGGCTGGGGAAATCCGTTTGGTCGCCACGCGGGGCGACAACCCGGTCAGTTTGGAACAAACCAACGATGGCACACTGCCGTTGCCGATTGCGCCCCCATCAGCCAGCCATGACGGCGGCCTCGCCGTCGACACTAGCATGGCCAGTGTGGCAGGCGACGGCGGTGGCCGTATTGGGTTATGGGGCGGCCATGCTGTCATCGGGAACAGTTATATGGAGGCCGACAATACCGGCACAACGGATGCTGGCACAACGCAAGGCATCGATATTCGCGTCGCTGCCTTGACCCTGGACGGCAGCGGCATTGCGTCATCGGCCTCGTCTACCGGCAAAGGCGGAAATGTAACGGTAGATGCGAGCGACAGTGTGGACATTATCAACGGCAGCATCATCGGCAGCGACACCTTAGCTCAAGGTGATGCCGGTCAGGTCACTTTATCGACAAATGCTTTGACGATCGACGGCCAGGGGCAATTGTTTGCCGGTATCGGTTCCCTCTCTTCAGCCGACAGCAGCGGCCAAGTCGGCAACGTCACTATCAACGCCGGTACGCTGGCCATCCTCAATGGCGGCGTCATTTCGAGCTCCACGTTCGGCCAAGGCAACGCCGGGAATATTGCCGTTTTTGCCGATAGCCTGGCCATTGATCATTTCGGTTTTTCTTCAGGGATAACCGGCATTTTATCGCAGGCAGAATCCGGCAGCAGTGGTAGTGCCGGTGATATAACCATCAGCACCGGCACACTGGCTGTCCTCAATGGCGGCTTCATTTCAAGCGCCACGTTTAGCCGGGGCAACGCCGGAAACATTGCCGTGCTTGCCGATAGCCTGACGATTAACGGTTTCGGTTTTGCCTCAGGCGCAACCGGCATCACCTCGCAGGCGGCACTGGGTAGCACTGGCGGCCATGCAGGCAACGTGACGGTTAGGGCCGGTACCCTGGATATTCTCGACAGCGGGGTCATTTCCAGCGACACGCTAGGCCAAGGCAATGCCGGTAACGCAACGATAGAGGCCGGGCTAATCACTGTTCTAAACAATGGTTTCATTTCAAGTTCCACCTTTGCCCAAGGCGATGCAGGCAGCGTCAGGGTCACTGCCGATGCGTTGACGGTTGACGGCCAAGCAGGCACCGCCGGTATTGCTTCGGGCGCCGCAGTCACCAGCAGCGGTCACGCGGGCAATGTCAGCGTTAAAGCCGGAATGCTGGATGTTGTTGATGGCGGAAAAATTATGAGTTCAACTTTTTCCGAAGGCAATGCCGGTAGCGTTGCGGTCAGTGCGGACGCCCTGACTATCGACAGCCGGGGTTTTTCATCGTGGGTGACGGGCATTTTATCGCAGGCGGAACCGGGCAGCACCGGCGCTGCCGGAGACGTGGCTATTCACGCGGGGACGCTGGTTGTTGTGAACGGTGGGGAAATTGCCAGCTCCACTTTCGCCCACGGTGATGCCGGTAGCGTTAGCGTTAGCGCCGATACCTTAACCATCGATAGCCATAATTTTTTAGATTGGGCAACGGGCATTTTATCGCAAGCGGAAGCAATCAGTACCGGCGGCCATGCTGGCAATTTGGCCATCCAGGCGGGGCAACTGGGTATTTTTAATGGTGGCGTCATCGCCAGCTCCACCTTTGCCGAGGGCAACGCAGGTAGTATTGCGGTTAGTGCGGATATGCTGACTATCGATAGCCAAGGTTTTCCGTCATCGCCGACGGGTGTTTTTTCGCAGGCGGAACAAGGCAGCAGCGGCCACGCGGGCAATTTGATGATAGGCAGCAGAATGCTGGCTATTGTGAACGGCGGCAGCATTTCCAGCTCAACATTTAGCCAAGGTAATGCGGGCAATGTTGCCATTATGGCAGACGCGTTGGCCATTGACGGCGGCCAGCAAAATTTCGCAGGCATTATGTCAGCCGCAGGCCCCACGAGTAGCGGCCATGCCGGTAACGTGGCAGTCCAGGCGGGAAAATTGGATATTTTCAACAGCGGGCTGATTTCAAGCGACACTTTCGCCCAAGGCGATGCCGGTAACCTGGCTATTCAAGCCGGAACGCTGGTTGTTTCCGATAACGCTTTCGTTTCCAGTTCCACGTTTGCCCAAGGCAATGCCGGTAGCGTAATGATTGCGGCGGATAGCGTAAAAGTCGACGGCCTGGCCAGAACGTCCGGTATCGCTTCGGGAACCGGCGTCGGCAGCAGCGGCCAGGCGGGCAATGTAAGCCTCAGCGTCGGCATGCTTGAACTCCTCAACGGCGGAAAAATTCTAAGCTCTACCCAAGCCCAAGGCAGTGCTGGCAGTGTGAACGTCCACGCCGAAAAGGCCGCCATTTTCGGCGGCAGCTCTATCAGTTCGGGTTCCCAAGGTAGCGGTTCCAGTGGTAAGACAGGCGATGTTATCGTCACCGCCAACGATTGGCTGCATCTATCAGAAGGACGTATCAGTATCGAGAATGAGGCGGATTTCGCGCATGACGCAGCGTCAATCCGTCCCGGCAGCATCCTTGTCAGCGCCACCGATATTGCCATGAAGGACAGCGAAATCACCAGCCATTCCACCGGCAATGTCGCCGCCGGTAACATTAGCGTCAATTTTTCCCATCAACTGATGATGGAGCCCTCATTTATCAGCACCACCGCCAATACGGGTAACGGCGGCAACATTGTCATCAACGGCGGCGACTTGATTTATCTGCAAGATTCAGGTTTCAGGACTACCGTAAGCGGCGCGGACAGTAATGGCGGCGATATTTTTACTAAAGCCGATATATTAGTGATGGAAAGCGGCCTGATTCAGGCCAATGCAGTCGGTGGTTCCGGCGGCAATATCGCGCTGAACCTGGACGCCTTAATTCCCAGCGGCAACACGCTGCTTTTAGGGGGGGCGACCCTAGCTTGGCAAACGTCCGTACCGGGATTCAACGTAGTCCAGGCGGCATCGCAGGCAGGCGTCAGCGGCACGGTCAGTGTGACTGCGCCGCAATTGAACTTGAGCGGCATTATCGCCAATCTGGGCGGTGCGCAGTTCGGCAGCCGCACTATTGGCCAAGACTATTGCGGGCTGGATAACAGCAGTTCTTTAACCCGTACAGGAAGCGGCGGCTTAAAGCCGAAAAGCGGCGAGCAGTTGCCGTTCTGAATGGAGATGGATTATTGTCGGCAAATCACCTTCAAATACGCACTTTAAAATTAAAGGGGCAACAACATGGGCGACAAACTACAGCGGTTATTTTGGCAGCGCCTGTTGCGCCATGTTTGGGTAATGGGGTTCGCGTTTCAGGGCGCGGCCTGGGCGGACATTGGCGGCGGCATTCTCACCGACGGCACGATGGGCGCCCTCGAAAGGCTGGACGGCAATTACATCAACATTCCGCAGGAATTGGGGCGCACTGTCGGCGGCAATTTGTTCCACAGCTTTGCCGAATTCAACATTGCGCCCGACCAAATAATCGAGTTCACCGGCAGCGCCGCTTTGCAGGCTGTCATTTCCCGCGTTACCGGCAGCGGGGCGACACACATCGAAGGCGCCCTCACATCCAGCATCGGCAATGCCGCGTTTTACTTTATCAACCCCAATGGCATCATCTTTAGCGAAAATGCCCAAGTCAACATACCCGGCGATTTCCACCTCAGCACGGCGGACACCATCGACTTCCCGAATGGCGACGTATTTTATGCGGGCAGCAACCCGGCCAGTACGCTCAGCAGCGAAGCGCCGGCGGCTTTTGGTTTTCTGGACAGTTCCGCCGCCAACAATGGCCTGATTCAGGTCAACGGCGCCCGCATAGGCGCAGGGACAGGGCAAACGCTGGATATGGTGGCGGGCGGCATTGCGCTCGAAAACAATGCCGTTATCACCACGCCGAACGGGGACATGCGTTTGGTTGCATTTCAAGGCGCAGGTTCGGTCAGTTTGGGCCAATCCGCCGGGGGCGCCTTGCCGTTGCCGGAAGCTGTGCCCTCACCTGCCAATTCCGGACGCATTAGCCTTAATGGCAGCGTCATCAATACCACCGGCGGCAATGCTAGCCATATCGGCTTATGGGGCGGCGCTGTTGCGCTCAGCAACAGCAGGGCTGGCGCCATTAATAATGAAAGCGCGGACGTTGCCTCAGGGAACGGCATCGATATTCATGCCGCTTCGTTGACTATCGATCATAGCTTGATTGCATCGGCTGCATTGGATGCCGGTAAAGCGGGCACTATCGCGGTCAAGGCCGGGACACTCGACATCCGCAACGGCAGCGCGATTAGCAGTTCCACACTTGCACAAGGCAATGCCGGGGACGTGAATGTTGCGGCCGATGTGCTGACCATCGACAACCAAGGCACATCAAATGTCAATGGCATCGTATCCCGCGCCGAACCGGGCAGCAGCGGCCCTGCGGGCACAGTGACGGTCAAGGCCGGAACACTGAATATCCTCAATGGCGGCATCATTTCCAGTTCGACATTTGCACAAGGCGATGCCGGGCGCATTTTTGTCGCCGCTGATCGCTTGAACATTAACGATGCCGCCAATTCGGCTGTGGACACCGGCATAGTTTCGCGGGCGGGCGAAAACAGCAACGGCCAGACCGGCGACATTATAATCACCGCCAACGATAGCCTGCATTTAAGCGGCGGATTTATCAGCACTGAAAATCTGGCAACGGTATCCGCTGCCGATGCCGCGTTAATCAATCCCGGCTTTATCAGCGTCACTGCGGCAAATATCGCCATGACCGGGGGCAGAATAACCAGCCGCTCGGTTGGCAATATTGCGGCGGGGAAAATCGCCGTCAATTTTGACCGGCAGTTGAACATGGTTTCATCATTTATCAGGACGACCGCAAACACCGGCAATGGCGGCAATATCAGCCTCAATGGCGGCGAATCGATCTATCTGCAAAACGCAGGCTTTACCACCACCGTCAGCGGCGCAGACGGCAACGGCGGCGATATTTTCACCACGGCGGCGGTATTGGCCATCGATACCGGAATTATCCAGGCGAATGCGGTTAGCGGCTCCGGCGGCGACATCCTATTAAGCCTACGGGCATTGGTTCCCGGCGGCAACAGTTTGCTGCTGGGCGGTTCGCCTGTCATTTGGCAGCCGTCCGAATTCGGCTTTAACCTCATCCAAGCGGCATCGCAAACCGGTGTCAGCGGTAGCGTCAACGTGACCGCGCCGCAATTGAACTTAAGCGGCATTATCGCCAATCTCGGCGGCCCGCAATTCGACACCGATATTATCAGCCAGGATTATTGCGATTTGGGGGCCGGCAGTTCGCTAACCCGCCTAGGCACCGGCGGCTTAAAACCGAGAAGCGGCGACCAGCTGCCGTTTTGAGCCGGAAACGGCCTAAATCGGCCTGTTGGCTGTTAATGAACCACCTCGTCCCTCAACACATCAAAAGCGTTGAAGGCAATATTCAGGCTAAGTTTCAGGTTGATGATGCAGGCCAGCGTGGTGCTGGCGAAAATGCAGATCATGATGGCGATTTGGTATTTCACCGCCAGCCACGGTTCGCTGCCACCCAAAATCTGCCCGGTCATCATGCCCGGCAAAGACACCAAGCCCATCGTGGCCATGCTGGCGATAGCCGGATTGACGGCGGCTTTGACCGCTTCACGAAAATACGGACGCACCGCTTCCGAACGCGTAGCCCCCAGCATCAAAAAAGTGGCGTATTCGTTTTCGTTCCTGCGCAAGGCCGAATAGAAGCGTTCCAAGGCAATCACATTGCCTTGCAGACAATTGCCGAGAATCATACCCGCCAACGGCACGATGTAACGGGCATCGTAAAAGTGGGTCGGCTGTATCACCAGAACCACCAGATAGGCGGTAGAAAACACAATGCTCGACGCAACCGCCGCAAAGGTGGACAGCATAAAATAACGCGCTTTCAAGCCTGCGCGGCGCAGGATACTCAAATCCGCGACCAACAGCATCACCAGTATCCACAAACCGTTAAGCCAGGGCTGGTTAAGCTCGAACAGTGTTTTCAGATAAATGCCGACCAGCGCCAACTGTAGGCTCATGCGCAGGATGCTGATGGCAATATCCCGGCTCAAGCGCAGTCCGATCAGCCACAGTAGCAACCAGGGCAGCAAACAAAGGCCATAGAGCAGCGCCATGCGCGGCAATGCAATATCAAGTGTTTCCATGTTGCCCTGCTTGGGTCAGGCGACCCGCTTCAAGTTCAAAAATAACGCCGCAACGCGCCAGCCAATCCGGGTCATGGGCCACCGAAAGCACCGTCAACTGCGGATCGGAGAACACATCGAATACGGTTCTGTCGCAAAGTTTAAAGTTAGACAATGCCTATTCTACAGGCAAAGTTATCCTGCCAAGGCCATAAACTGCTTGTAAGCCGGTATGTTCTCGTCAGTAAGCTGTCCCTTCCTATAGTGTTAGGCATAACCGAATAACCGGCGGCCTTCGACATCAAGCCAGATATGCTGGAACAACCGGCCCAAATTATATATCCCATAGCAACGGCGCTTGATGGCCTTGGTTTTGAAGGCAATAAAGGAAAAATAAATAGGCCATATCACGCACCTTACTAGGTTATATCACATACTCTAATTGTGGAATAATAAATAACTCACTGTTATATAAGTATTATTTTATGGCATATAAGTTGCTTTAAGTAGTAATTTTATGACAAATAAAGTGGGAGTTTTGATGAGGCTTAATGCTACTACCGTTCTTGGCCGCGTATTTTTAGATATGCCAATTACTTCGACAGGGAATATTCAGGTAACCGCTAACCCGGGATTCATGAATAACCGATTGATAGAAGATACCGGTGCCGACCTGATTATTCATGAATTCATCGAACCGGTATTACAACAGACGTCTGATGGGGTGTTAACCAAGGCGGCGATGGCTTTGATGATTCCAATTCTGTCCTTGTCGATCACAAATCATGCCCAAGCCGAAGCCGTATCTAAGAAATCCAAAATTGAAAAAAAAGCGGAATCAAGTTCCGGGGCAAAAAAACAAAAATCAAACAACCCGGATGCTCCCAAAGAACTTGCCGTAATGACTGTAACCACCGCAGTCAACAGATTAAATCCATTGGCCGACACGCAATCCGACCCGACTTACAAAAGCGAATTCGACAAAATAGAGCCGGTCACGCTGCATACCATCAGCCAGCAGGATTTGGATAACGTTAAGTTTACCGACGCTTATCAGGTGCTTAACCGTGTGCCGGGCGTATCGATGTCGCGTAATCTCAGGTTTCCGAACGGCGGCAGAAGCTATACGGCTAATTTAATGGACGGCATTTCCGTCCGCGATCCGCTGAGAGGGCAAGTCTCCGATATCGAGAATTTCGATACCGATGAAATCCAGCGCATCGAAGTCACTAAGGGACCGGCCTCGGCACTTTTTCCCAGCAATGCATTTGGCGGGGTCATCAACGTCATCACCAAAGAACCGCCTGAAAAACCGGTACGCCGCGTCTGGATTGAAGGCGGCGCCAATGACACCACTAATCGGCTGCGCGGCGGCGGTAGTGCGGCAGGCAAGCTTGACGACTTGGGCTACCGGTTAAGTTTCAATATTTGGGATGTGCCGTCGTGGCGTAAAAATACCGGCAAAAGCCGGGAAGTCGGCAGCGGGAAATTGAGTTATCAGTTGGATGACGATTCAAAACTGACATTCAGGGGCGAATATAAACACGAAGAAAAATCCGAGGGCAATTCCTTAACCGAACAACAGTTCAACCAAAATCCCCAGCAAGCCACCGGCTATTCGTCTTATGCCAATAGAGAGGCGCTGACCTTTTATCTTGATTATGAACGGATGGTCGGTAAGGACGGATTTTTAAAAGCGTCTTACGGCGCCCGGAATGACACCGGCTTCGATTTTGCCAGTTTTAGCGGCCCTGCCGACAATAATTATTTGGATATGGACGGCAAAATCACCTATCGGCATCACTTCGATTTGTTGGATTCCTACCTGACCGGCGGCCTGGAAACCGTCAACGGCAACGACAGCAGCAAAAGTTACAGTGCTAACTTGCTTAACCCCTTGGCGCCGGGCAACACCATCACACGGCATTATAAGATCGATAAATTCCAGGCATCGCCTTTTGTGCAAGCGGAAGTGTCGCCGTTACCCTGGATGCATCTGACCGGCGGCGCCCGCTACGACGACATTAGCTACGATGCGCATAATGTATTGGATGGCCAAAATAACACCAGCCATTTCGCCCGCTTTTCGCCGAAGTCGGGCATTACGTTTGACCTGCCCTACGAACAGAAACTTTGGTTCAACTATTCATTCGGCTTTGCGCCGCCTACGCCAAGCCTGCTGTTTACCAATACCATTCCCGATCCCAACTTACAGCCTGAATTGGCGGAAAATCTTGAAGTCGGCCTGCGCGGCTCGTTAATGGAGGATAAGTTCGAGTATGAAGTGGCTTACTACAACACCGATGTAAAAAACTATATTACCAATGAGTTTGTAGGCAGACAGGGCAGCCTGGATATTTTCCGCTCAGCCAATGCAGGAAAGGTCAATCTGCAAGGCCTTGAAACCAGTTTGCGTTACAGCCCGATCAAATACCTGCGCTTCGAAGTCGCCCACACTTATTCGGTCAATAAATATGTCCAGTTTATTGATGGCGTCAATAATTACAGCGGTAATACCGTCGTGCAATCCCCGGAACACATGGTTAACGGCCGTATGACAGTCATGCCGATCGATAAGTTGAATATCGAATTTGAAGTTAACGCGATGACGGATTATTACACCAACAATAATAACGCGCTCGACCGAAGCGGCACTTACCAGCGCCCCGCCATGTTTAATCTAAGAACCAGTTACGATTTCGGCCCTGCCGAACTGTGGTTGCATGTGATCAACCTGACCGACGAACGAGCGGCGCGGGTTGCGTCGGCAGCGCGCGGCGCATCGGTTACGCGTAGCTACAGTTCAATTGAAGAACCGTTGACGGTTTACGGCGGCGTTGCCGTCAAATTTTAGCCACCTTATTAATCAATTGGGAATCAGCAATGAACCGTTTATCAATAATAGTAGCCCTGGTTTCCGTGCTGCTTAGCGGCGGGGCCAATGCGAACGCGCAATTATGGCTATCCGACCAGCCGCCGGATAAAAGCCTGCTGCAAAAAATGCAGCGCTCGCACGGCGGTTATGTCTACGTCGAGGACAATGTCTACGTCAAACAACTGTGGCTGCGCAAAGGCGACAGTATGACCAAATCGGCTTATGCCGCACCGGTAACCGACGACTTCAAGGTCATGGACACGCAGGCGAACCTCAGCGAGCCGGTCGTCGAGCACAGCGAAAAAAGCCATTCGATCCGCTTCAAAATGCCGGACGAGGGCTTTTACAACGCTTATTATATCGAGCGTTCGGTCGTGGATAACGTGCTGAACGAGACCACCGCGAAAGCGGAAGTGCTAAAGCACAGTTGCCGCCTCGGCCATAACTACGACCGCAAGCTGGTCGAGCCGAACCAATGGCAGGACGCGCCGCTGGAGATCGTCCGGCTGCGGCTGCCGGACGAGGATTTTCATACCAATATCCAGTCCGGCGCAAAGCTGAGGTTCAAGGTGCTGCATAAAGGCCGGCCAGCCGCCGGAGCCGAGGTCAAGCTGGAAACCCAGCAAGGTTGGGTCAATACCAAGATGACGGACAAGGAGGGGACGGTTACGTTCCAGGTCATCCAGGACAACTTTCCGGTTGAAGCGGACAAGGAGACTCGGGGAGCGGAAGGCAGCAAAAAGCCCTCTCCGGAGGGAGAAGGAGCGTCCCATGCTAAAGCATCCAAGCCAGGCGAAGAACACGCCGAGCACGGCCAGGGCAAAAAAGGCGGAAGCGGCCACGAGATGCGGCAAAAAGACAATTTCCTGGTCCATGCCGAATACACCGCCGACGAATCCGGCCAGTTGAACGGCGCGCCGTACCAACAAGCCCTGTATTCGGTGACGATGGCCGGCAGCTACATGCCGAATGTCCAGGTCGACCAATCCCGCTCGCAAGCGTTGATGTACGCCGGCGCCGGCTTCCTGACCCTGGGCGGCGGCGCGTATGCTTACCGGCGCCGCCGGATCAAGCCGTTCAAGGAGGTGTATTTCGATGAACATTAAAGCTTACATCGACCGTATCGACCTGCGCCGCTTCCGCTTCTGGCTGCAACTGGCGTCGTTTGTGTTGCTGGTTTACGGCGGCTGGCTGGCGATGGACCTCGGCCACAGCCTGCCGACTTTTTCCTGCGGCTATAACAAAAAAGGCTTGGCCGGGGTTTGCTATTTGCTGCCGTTGCAGCATCAGCTGGCTGAGCCTTGGTCGCAGCTGTTCAGCCCGGCAGGCCTTGGCGTGCTGGGCGGCTTCGCGCTGTTCCTGCTCTGGTTTGTCGTACTCAATAAAGCCTGGTGCGGGTTTATTTGCCCGCTGGGTACGATCCAGGACTGGATTACGTCGTTGCGCAAAATGCTCGGCATCCGTTACAGCACTTACAGCGATGAGCAGTTCAAGAAACTCAGCCTGATCAAATACGTGCTGTTGCTGGCGCTGATTTTCATGCCGTTGGCGATCGGCGGCCAGTTGCTGTCTCATGACTGGGCGACGCCGTATTGCCAGATATGTCCGGCCCGGATGATCATCCCGGTTTTTAACGGTGACTTTTCGCAATGGATGGTGGATTTTTCCAGCACCGGGAAAATGGTGCTGACCGCGCTGGGCATGTTTATCACCGGCCTGTTCCTGATCGGTTCGTTTTTGAAGAAACGCTTCTTCTGCTTCTTCTGCCCGATGGGCGCGTTCCATTACATTTTTTCCAAACTGTCGCTGTTCAAGCTGAAAAAAGAGGGTTCCAAATGCACGGTTTGCGGCGATTGCTACCGGGTCTGCGACCTGCAAATCAAGCCGATAGCCGACAACGTGGTCAAAAAAGACATCCTGATGGACGACTGTATTTTATGCCTGAAATGCGTGGCCGCCTGTCCGGAACAAGGCGCGCTTCGGGTCGAGCTTTTGGGGAAGACGGTGTTCGAATCGACCAAAGACGGTTTTGTTAAACGAATGGGATTGGAGAAAAAGGAATGAGTTTGGAACAACAGCAACGCGAGATCGAAACGGCCCGGCACCGCCATGCGCGGCACCAAGGCATGGAAGCCGGCGAAGTGCTGGACACGATCGAAAAAGCGTTCGCCGGCAACCCGGACAACATGCAGTATTTTTACGACTTGTTCCGCGACGTTTACTGCAACGGCGTCAAACCGCATCCGGGCAAGGAAATGATCGGCACGATGTGCGTGCAGATTCCGGACGAAATCATCCACGCGGCCGGCGGCGTGCCGGTCAGGATGTGCAACGGCTTTTACACCGACGAAGAAATCGGCGGCGAGTTCATGCCGGCCAAATCGTGCTCGCTGGTCAAGGCCTCGCTGGGCATGTTGAAAAGCGAAACCAACCCGTACAGCGACGGCATCAAGGTTATCGTCAACCCGACCACCTGCGACCAAAAGAAAAAAGCCGCCGGTATGATGCGGGAGATGGGCTACAACGTCTACGACATGGAGTTGCCGCCGGTTAAGGAAAGCGAGGAAGGCCGCGAATATTGGCGGCGTTCGGTGCGGAAATTCACCCAGGAAGTCGGGAAATTAACCGGCCAAAAAGTCAGCCGCAAAGGCCTGAAACAGACGATCAAGACCGTGGGACTGGCTCAACAGGCTTACCACCGCTTGAATAACCTGCGCAAACAGACGCCGGTGCCGATCCTGGGCAAGGACATTTTCATGGTCACCAACGCCTATTTCTTCGACGACCTGGCGCGTTGGACCGCCGCGACCGAAGCCTTATGCGAGGAAATCGAGGCGCGTGTTGCCGCAGGCCATAACGCGGCCGGACGGCGTTCGCCGAGGATCGTGTTTACCGGGTCGCCGCCGGTGTTCCCGAACTTGAAGCTGCCGTTAATGATCGAGCAGGCCGACGGCGTGATTGTCGCCGACGAAACCTGTTCGTCGAACCGGTTGCTGAACGATATGGTCTCGGTCGATGAATGGTTCATGTACGACATGGTCGATGCGGTCGCCGACCGCTACCTGAAGTCCTGCACCTGCCCGATTTTTACGATGAACGACGACCGCATCCGCCGTTTGATCGAACTGTACCGCTCGTTCAATGCCGACGGCATTGTTTACCAGGCGTTCGCCGGTTGTTCCGTGTACGAGATGGAACAGCGCAGCGTCGCCAAAGCCATGGAAAAAGAAGGAATCCCTATGTTGTATATTGAAACCGATTATAGCCCCAGCCATTCGGGGCAGTTATTGACCCGGATCGAAGCGTTTATGGAGTCGCTGAAAGCGCGCGGGAGGCTCAAATAATGGATTATTTTGCAGGCATCGACATTGGATCTACCGCCGTCAAGATCGTCGTGATCGACGAAGACCGGCAGGTCATCGGCAACAGAACCGCGGCCACCGGCGCGCTGGTGTATAAGAATGCGCAGACCGCGTTCATGAATTTGCTTAGTGACATCGGCCTGGAGCGCAAGCATATCGGCTACCTGACGACGACCGGCTACGGCCGCAAGCTGTTCCCGGATGCCGACGAAACGATCAGCGAAATCACCGCCAACGCGGTCGGGGCCAGGGAAGTCGGCAAGCCGTTCGGCACGATACGGACCATCATCAATATCGGCGGCCAGGATTCGAAAGGCATCAGCCTGGACGAGAACGGCAACGTAACCAATTTCGCGATGAACGACCGTTGCGCGGCCGGCACCGGGCGCTTTTTGGACATGGCGGCGCGGAATTTGGAAATCGAGGTGTCGGATTTGGGACCCTTCCATTTTAATGCCCATGGCACGCCGGCCGCGGTCAACGCGACTTGCGCGGTGTTCGCCGAATCGGAAATCATCGGATTGCTGGGCAACGGCCACGAGCGCGAGGAGATCGTGCAGGGCATCCATTTCTCGATTGCGAAACGGACGATACGTTTGGTCAAGCGGGTCGGCATCGAGGAGTTGATTTATTTCGACGGCGGCCCGGCGCTGAATACCGGCCTGGTTGCCGCGTTGGAGGACGAATTGGGTCGCCGCCTGGTGATTCCGCCGCTGCCGCAAATCACGACCGCTTACGGCGCTGCGATTATCGGTTTGGAGTCGCACCGGTTTGAGAAACAGGAGCGGGAAGAGGTCGGCGAAGCGGCGGTTGTTTCTTCCGGGCATGGCTGCCAAGGATGTGGTTGTGGTTGAGTTTTGTAAGATTTATGGTTCCCACGCTCTGCGTGGTAACCCAGGCAGGGACGCTCCGGCGTCCCGAACCGCAGAGCGGTTCAGACTACGTTCCCATTTATGCCCTAGAGGGTACGCGGAGCGTGGGAACGATAAGTTTCGGAAATTTATTATTGGCCGAAGCCCGTGGAGCCGCCAGCCATGAGCCAACACCTATACAGCCTGACCACCGTATTCGTCTTGGGCTTGGTATTCGGCATGGGCCCTTGCACGATCACCTGCCTGCCTTTTCTCGGCCCGGTATTTTTGGCGAAACAGGGCGGGCTTAAGCAATCATGGAAGATTATCCTGCCGTTCTCGTTGGGCCGGCTGTCGAGCTACGCGACGCTGGGCGCGTTGTCCGGCATGGCCGGCGCATCGATACAGAAAATGATCAAGACGCCGATGGTGGCTTGGTTTCTGGGCGGTGCAACGATTGCGGTCGGTTTGATTATTTTCTGGCGGACTTATCGCCGCAAAACCGGTTGCGGATCGCACGGCAAGCGGCCGATGCTGCAAGACCATCCGCTGCTGCCCAGCGGCTTGTTTTTCATGGGCGTGGGCATGGCGGCGACGCCGTGCGCGCCGTTGACCACGGTCATGATTACCGCAGCCGCGACCAGCGACGGCGTTTCGGGTTTGTTGCTAGGCCTTAGTTTCGGTGCCGGCGCAGTCTTTGTGCCGGCACTGGCGTTCGGCGTCGGCATGGCCTATTTCGGCCAACGCATCCGGCAAATCCTGTACGGCTGGCGCACACCGCTGGAGCGGGCCAGTGCGTTGATGCTGGTATTTATCGGCGGGACGACGATTTTGGGATAATGCAGGCCAGAGTGGTGCTAGTAACGCGGCAATGCAATATCAAGCGTTTCCATGTTGTTGCCCCACTTCGGTCAAGCGACCCGCCTCAAGTTCAAAAATAACGCCGCAACGCACCAGCCATTCGGGGTCATGAGCCACCGAAAGCACCGTCAATTCCGGGTCGGAGAACACATCGAACACCGCTTGTTTGCTTTTTGCATCCAATGCACTGGTCACCTCGTCCAGCAGATACAGTTTTTTGCCCAACAACAGCCCCCGTGCCAATGCAATGCGCTGTTTTTCGCCACCGGAAATGCGGCTGCTGGCTTGGTTTAAAATATCTTCGGGCAGTTGCAAGCGTTGCAACACCGCCATAATCTGGGCTGTTGTCGGTCGGTGGTCGCGATGGCTTTTAAACTGAAAAGGCAGCAACAGCGCTTCTTGCACACTGTCGGCGCCCAGCATCGGTTCTTGCCCAATGTAAGCGGCAAAGCTTCGGATAGTGCGCACAGAGGCCGGTGTCAGCACCTGTCCCTGAACATAAACCGTGCCTGAGCTTGGCGCATGAAGCCCTAGCAGGGTTTTTAGAATACTGCTTTTACCGGAGCCGGATTTTCCGCATAACGCCGCTTTTTCGCCAGGCAACAGCGTAAAGCTAATATCGGACAGAATGGTTTTGTCGTGAGTAACGACCGACACGCGATCGAAGCGAATGATGGGCGGCATGGGCATGGCTTGCTGATAAAAAATGATAGATTATAACGACTCAGCTATCGAAGTCATTAATCTGGGAAGGCGTACGACGCTACAGTGACATCTCGTTCCCAAGCCCTGGAGATTATGAAAGTATTATCAAAAACTACCTTAAAATTTTTTTTATTGCCTTTAAGTTATTGATTTTTAATTAAACACCGGAATACAAACCTAGGTTTGTACTTCACATCTTGCATTTATGAATGTTACTACTCCCATTTTACTGTAAAAACGTGCAACTTTAAAAAACATAAATCCCTTACTAATCAGGGGTTACAGCGATTTCAAAAGGGGTGTTGATTCTTAATAATGTCACAGATTAAAATCACCCCCCCGTAATTTTT
>JBLRXA010000009.1:0-36642 GCA_047920955.1 Methylobacter sp.
AGCTTACCTGTTTCCCTGCTGGTTTTCTCAGGTTAAAAACTTGAACATCGAGTATATGCTTGGCATCATTAAAAATCACATTCCTGAATGAGCTTGGTCATAGTAACGTGTATAGGTTTATCGGATTTTTTAAGCAAAATGGCCGTGGAAGGATAGGTCAACGCCATAGCTACCAGGCATCCAGGTCCAGGATTCAGTTCCAAAACCTGTAAATATACCGCTTCGTCAGTTTCATCTACATTGGCTACTAACACCGCGTAGCCTCCGCTAGCCCTCATTCCAAGCCCGCCTGCCACTATCTGATAATGTTCAAAATCGATTTGCGGCGCCACTATGGCTGTGGGTGGGTCAAATAAGGTATCGGAAAACAATTGTTGGTAAAACGCTTGCCATTTTTCTGGGGAGTTGATTGTTTTCAGCCAAGGCTCTTCACTGCGTAATTCATAAGGTAATTTCAGTACGCTGTATGAAATAATATCGGCCGCCTGTGCGTTTGAGGCTGTTACCATTATCATTAAGCCAAGACTAAAAAACAGTTTTTGGAATAAAAATTTCATCACTAGATCCCCTTAAAATTTAATCGTTGTCTGATTGACGTGTCTGGATTGCCCGTTTTTTTCAACAATCCAGACTACGACGTGTATATTTAAACTTCTTTATGACTTGCGGCTAGAGTCGTCAAGGATTTGACCAAGACCATAATGGCATAACCGGCAACAATATAAAGCAGGGCGCAACCGGCATATAGCGGGTAATACTGCGCTACCCGTGCGCTATATTGTGCCCAGGACAAATCGCTATAGCGCCCGGACAGCCAATAAAAACTGCCGTTCGAAATAGCAAACGCAGTCGATATGGCCACGGCGGCAACGGCTAATTGCATCGCTAATGCGGTTATTTTTGCGGCGCTAAAGGTCGCACAATAACGCCCGGCAAGCCACATTGCGGCGTAGGTCGGAATCAAAAAAACATAAGCAGGTGAGACGCAAAAGCTGCTGGTGCCGTTGGCGATGGCGACATAGTCAATGAATGCCGCTAATGCCATTAAAAACAACAGCAAGGCTTTTTTGCGGTAAAAACCGGCAAAGAAAAAAACCGCCAGCGAGGCATCGGGCAGATGTAAAAAATCGCCGAAATGATGAAAACGCGTTAACGCCATCAGTGCGATTAACGGGATGGGTAAATACTCGGCCTGTAGCCATTGTTTAATGTTCATAATGTTGCCTCCAAAAGATAAGTGTTTAGTTGTTGTAATGGATTGAAAGAAAGAAGTTTCTGTCGGCGCTGTTGTAAGTGTTGACAGTCTGGTAATTTTTGTCCAACAGGTTATTTAAATTTGCGCTGAGCATCCAGTTTTTATTCAGATGATAGGCGGAGCGCAAATCGACGGTGACATAGCCGGCAACCTTGGTTTTGTTGAGTGTATCATCAAAACGGTCGCTTTGAGCCAGCACCTTGGCGCCCACATCGAGCTGCCCGAATGAGCGCGACAAATCGTAGGACAGCGTTTTTTCCGCCCGCCGCGCCAGCCGTGCGTTGGTTTCCCGGTTTTTCGGGCTTAACAAATTCATGTTCAGTTTGTTGTTCCAGCCCATAACTTGAGTACCGATTTCCGCTTCAAGGCCGTCGATTTGCGCTTTGCCGACATTTTCCGCACTGAATAAAAAGGTGACAGGATCGCTGACCGCGATAATCAAGTTATCAATATTGGTATGATAGGCGCGCAGCTCCCACTGTACGACATCATGGTCGCCGCTGACGCCCGCCTCAAACGAGGTTGATTGTTCGGCTTTCAGTCCATGGTTGCCGAAACCCGGAAAATAAAGCTGGTTGAATGTCGGCGCCTTAAAGGCGTTGCCGAAACTGGCGAACGGGCTGAGGCCGTAGCCCGCGTTGTAACGCCAGCCGAAATTGCCGGTCACTTGTTCGCCAAAGGCTTCGTTTTTATCGCCGCGCACGGAGGCGTTGATAAAATGATCGTCGAAAATACGGCTGTGTACTTCGGTGAAAATACCGGCGTCATAGCGCGAATTTTCATTGTAGGCTTCGGTGCTATCGACTTGATCAAGCCGGTAGTCAGCACCGATAACCAACTGGTGCGCATCCGACAACGCCACTTCATTCAACCAGCTGGCATTCCAGCGGGTGCTGTCGAATGAGGTGGAAAATGCCCCGCCGGGTGCAAAATTGTCGGCATCGTCACGGCTTTGGCCAAAACGCAAAATTGAACGCCAGTTGTCGGCCATATCCATGCTGCCGGTGATGCCAACGACTTGATTGATGAAGTCGGTTTTGTCCTGAAAACTGCCGTCGTATTCGGTTTCCCCCATAGAACGCATAAAAAACGCCTCAAGCTCGGCATTGTTGTCAAAACGGTGGCCGCCGCGCACATTTAATGCCGTGTTCAAATAACCGTCCTTATCCGGCTGATCAACGCCGTAGATGCCTGGAGTAGGTTGCCGTGCATCAAAACCTTCCGAGCCGAAGTGCGATACACCCAAACTGTACCAGCTGTTTTGCCATTTGCCGCTGACTGTACCGGCCACGCGGTAACTGTCATAACTGCCGCCACCCGCATCCAACGAGACGCTGGGTTTGTCTTCCTGACTGCCTTTGCGGGTAAAAATCTGGATAACCCCGCCGATGGCTTCGGAACCGTACAGGCTCGATTGCGGGCCGCGAATGATTTCCACGCGCTCGACCTGATCGATAGGGATAAACTGAAACGGCGACGTGCCGGAGGTTACCGAACCGAATTTAATGCCGTCGATTAACACCAAGACATGGTCGGAATTGGTGCCGCGCAGGTAAATGTTGGTATCTTTGCCGTAGCCGCCGCTTTGTACGATGTCGACGCCGGTGGTGCCGCTGAGCAGTTCCGGGATGGTTTTAGCCTGTAGGCGTTCAATGTCCTGCCGGGTATAGACCGTTACCGCCGCTGACAGCTGATTCTTAGCGGTCTCGGTGCGGGTGGCGGTCACCACCATATCAGGAAAGGTTTGCGCCGCGTCTTCTGCGAAGCTGTTTAAACTGGTCAATAATAAAGAACTGAAGATGAGTTTTTGCATGTGTCCTCTTGCGCCGCCCGCGCATCATAGGTGAGTTACACAGCAAAAGGCAGGCCACAGAAAACGAGAGATGATGGGAGTGATGCTGTCGCTTCCGTAGACAGCCCTCCGCTGTACCGAATTAAACTTTCGGGCCGGTCTCCGGGCTTATAAGTGGCCTTAGCCTGAATCATCACCTTCCCATGCGTAGGCACAGTGGCATCTCGATGAAACTTTTACTTATCTACCGTTGCGGGGGCAGCGTCGGATTTGGCCTGAGCCTGACCGACTTCCCGTTTAACCATTGGGTCTGAAAAACCCGCCGGAACCTGAAAGCAGGGCGCAATTATAGGGCGTTATGCTGATAAAGCAAGTGGGCAGGTCGAGCGCAGCCCCCTGGCCTGCCTGTTTACAACAATGGCGCAATGAGCAAGGCAACAGTGTTGACCATTTTGATGATGATATTGATCGCAGGGCCTGCGGTGTCTTTGTAAGGGTCGCCGACGGTGTCGCCGGTGATGGCGGCTTTATGTGCTGTTGAACCTTTGCCGCCGTAATGGCCTTCTTCAATGTATTTTTTGGCGTTATCCCAGGCGCCGCCGCCAATGGACATGGAAATGGCGAGAAACAGGCCGGAAATAATCGCGCCTATCAATACGCCGCCCAAGGCGGTTTTACCCAAACTAAAACCGACGATGACCGGTATCGAAACCGGCAATAACGACGGTACTACCATTTTTTTGATGGCGGACAGGGTCAATATATCGACTGCTTTTGAATAGTCGGGTTTGGCACTGTAGTCCATGATGCCGGGAATTTCCTTAAACTGGCGGCGGACTTCGTTGACAATATCCCCGGCGGCAACGCCTACCGCTTCCATCGCCAGGGCGCCGAACAGGTAAGGGATTAAGGCACCGAGCAGTAGGCCGATAATGACGTGAATATCGGACAGGTCGCACACCAAATCGCCCAGTTTGCTGGTGTAATTGGAAAACAACACCAGTGCGGCCAGGCCTGCGGAACCCATGGCAAAGCCTTTGGTCACGGCTTTGGTGGTGTTGCCTAGGGCGTCCAGCATATCTGTGGTTTTGCGGATATGTTCGGGCATATCGGCCATTTCTGCGATGCCGCCCGCATTGTCGGTAATCGGGCCGTAAGCGTCCATAGCCACGATAATGCCGGTTAAGGACAACATGCCGGTTGCGGCTATGGCGATACCGAACAGCCCGGCCAGTTGGTAACTTGCCCACATGGCGATGCAAATCAAAATAACCGGTGCGGCAGTCGCTTTCATCGACAGGCTTAATCCGGCAATCACATTGGTGCCGTCGCCGGTGGCGGAGGCTTTGGCGATGTTTTGCACCGGGGCGTAAGTGCTGGAGGTGTAATATTCAGTGACAAACATCAAGGCGACCATCAGCACCAGGCCGATAACGGTCGAATAAAACAGGTTGACCGAGGGCACAAGGCTGCCGTCGATGATCAAGGTGTCGCCCAATAGCCATAGCGTTGCCGGATAGAACAGCACTATCGCCAGCACGGTGGCAATGAGGACGCCTTTGTATAAGGTGTGCATGATGTTGCCGTTTTCGCCGACTTTGATGAAGAAAATGCCTATCATCGTGGTCAGAATGGAAATGCCGCCTAAAACTAACGGATACATCAAGGTATTTTGAGGGTCGCCCTCAATCAGCAGGCTGGCCAGCAGCATGGTGGCAATCAGCGATACCGCGTAAGATTCAAACAAATCCGCCGCCATACCGGCGCAATCGCCGACGTTGTCGCCGACATTATCGGCAATGACTGCCGGGTTTCTCGGATCGTCTTCGGGAATACCCGCTTCGACTTTACCGACAATATCGGCACCGACATCGGCACCTTTGGTAAAAATGCCGCCGCCCAGCCGGGCAAAAATGGCGATTAACGACGCGCCGAAGGCGACGCCCAACATGGCATGTAAAGGCTCGTGCACCTCCAGCCACAACAGTAGGCTGTAATAAGCGCTCACCGCCAACAAACCCAGACCGACTACCAACATGCCGGTGATGGAGCCGCCTCTAAAGGCGAGCAAAAAGGCGTGATGGCTGCCTGCGTGCGCGGCTTCGGCGGTGCGCACATTGGCGCGGACTGAGCTGTGCATACCGACAAAACCGGTGAATGCCGAACACAGTGCGCCGACGGCAAAGCCGCCAGCGGTTTCCCAGTTTAATAAAAAGCCGATTAATAATAACAGTGCGGTGCCGACCCAGGCGATGATTTGGTATTGTCGGCTTAGGTAAGCCTCGGCACCCTGTTGGATAGCGAGGGCGATAGCCTGCATTTGCGGGTTGCCGGTCGGTTGTTTTTTGATCCATTGCAGCACCATAAAGCCATATAAAATGGCAGAGGCAGCGGTCACTAGGGCAAAAAGTATGCACCATTGGGTGATGGATAGTACGGCAGAAAAAGAGTTAAGCATGGGCGTTCCTTAAGTCAAGGCAGTGAGCCGCGTTAGGCGCAATACCGGTATTGGATCTGCAAGTCTTATAATGTAGCTGATAATGCAGTTTTGTAAATGACCGGCAACAATTGCTGTTACCAAACCGATAAGACGTAAAAAGGTCAATAGAGGCGTGTACAATTTGCCCAAAAACCTAGTAAAATGCTCACATTACACCGTCTAAGCAGGCGGTTGTCAGTAGCAGTTTATGAGATGTTTTTAAAAAATAAACCGGACAATTTGATGGTGAATTTTTAAAAAACGCCCATATCGGTTTAATTCGAAAGTCTATTTAAGGGGTATAGCGTGGAGCTAAACGGCGCACAAATCGTAATTCAGAGTCTTAAAGACGAAGGCGTAGAATATATTTTTGGCTATCCCGGCGGGGCGGTATTGCATTTATACGATGCCATTTTCCAGCAGGATGAAGTCAAACACATTTTGGTTCGGCACGAGCAGGGCGCAACTCATGCCGCCGACGGCTATGCCCGCGCCACCGGCAAACCGGGCGTGGTGCTGGTCACCTCAGGCCCCGGTGCCACCAATGCGGTCACCGGTATCGCCACCGCTTATATGGATTCGATTCCGATGGTGATCATTTCCGGTCAGGTGCCGTTGCCGGTCATCGGCAGCGATGCGTTTCAGGAAGTCGACATGGTCGGCATTACCCGCCCTTGTGTGAAACATAATTTTCTGGTTAAAGACATCACCAAACTGGCTGAAACCATGAAAAAGGCGTTTTATGTCGCGACCACCGGCCGCCCCGGCCCGGTGGTGGTCGACGTGCCTAAAGACATTACCGATCCGAGAATAAAAATACCGTATAAATATCCGAAAAAGGTATCTATCCGCTCTTACAATCCTGCCGTTACCGGCCATAAAGGGCAGATTAAAAAGGCCGTCGATTTATTATTGACCGCGCAAAAGCCGATTATTTATTCCGGCGGCGGCGTGATTTTGGGTGAAGCCAGCAAGGAACTGACCGAATTCGCGCACACCTTGGGTTTTCCGGTCACCCAGACCTTAATGGGTCTGGGTGCTTATCCGTCGACCGACAAACAGTTTGTCGGTATGTTGGGTATGCACGGCACTTATGAAGCCAATATGGCGATGCACGACAGCGACGTAATTATTGCCATCGGCGCGCGTTTTGATGACCGCGTCACCGGTAAGTTGGATCAGTTTTGTCCTCATGCGCAGATCATTCATATCGATGTTGATCCAGCATCCATTTCCAAAACCGTTAAAGTGGCGATTCCTATCGTTGGCGAAGTTAAGCCGGTGCTGGAACAGATGCTGGAAATGCTTAAAGACAGCAAAAAGAAACCGTCTAAAAAAGCGCTGGAAAGCTGGTGGAACCAGATCGACCAATGGCGCGCCGTCAAGTGCATGGAATACGACCGCAACAGCAACCTGATCAAGCCGCAATATGTGATTGAGCAATTATACGAAGTCACCAAAGGCGAGGCCTATATCACGTCGGATGTCGGTCAGCATCAAATGTGGGCGGCGCAATATTACCCGTTCGACAAACCACGGCATTGGATCAATTCCGGCGGCTTGGGCACGATGGGTTTTGGCTTGCCTGCGGCTATCGGCGTCAAGCTGGCGTTTCCAGATTCGGAAGTCGCTTGCGTGACCGGCGACGGCAGCATACAAATGTGCATTCAGGAATTGTCGACCGCGCTGCAATACAACGCGCCAGTCAAGATCATCAACCTGAACAACAGCTATTTAGGCATGGTGCGGCAATGGCAGGAATTTTCCTACCAAAGCCGTTACTCGCATTCGTATATGGACACCATTCCGGACTTCGTCAAGCTGGCCGAGGCTTACGGCCATATCGGCATGCGTATCGACAAACCCGAGGATGTCAGACCGGCGCTGGAAGAAGCCTTTGCGCTGAAAGACCGCACGGTGTTTTTAGACATCCTGACCGACCGCACTGAAAACGTTTATCCGATGATTGAAGCGGGCAAGGCGCATAATGATATGACTTTAAGAGTTGCAGACGGCATCTCAACCGACAGGGAATTGGCATAATGAGACATATTATTTCTATCCTGATTGAAAACGAATCCGGTGCGTTATCGCGGGTAGCTGGCTTGTTTTCTGCGCGCGGCTACAATATCGAATCGTTGACCGTGGCCGCGACCGAAGACCCCAGCCTGTCACGGATGACCCTGGTCACTCGTGGCAGCGACGACATTATCGAGCAAATCACCAAGCAGCTGAACAAGCTGATTGATGTGGTTAAATTGATCGACTTGGCCGAGTCCGCGCATATCGAGCGCGAACTGATGATGGTCAAGATTAAAACCAGCGAACACATGCGCGAAGAAATTAGAAGCATGGCCGATATATTTCGCGGCAAGATTATCGACGTGACGCCAAGCACTTATGTTGTAGAAATGACCGGCCCCTCCAGCAAGTTGGATGCGTTTATTGCGGCTATCGATAGCGACAGCATTATTGAAGTGGTGCGCTCCGGGCCGACCGGCATTTCAAGAGGCGAAAAAGGGCTGCATTTGTAAACGTAAGGTTAAGACGAAAACTTCTTCCAAATTAATTTTAAACACACCAAAACAGGAAAAACCATGCAAGTTTATTACGACAAAGACGCCGACCTTTCAATCATCAAAGGTAAAAAAGTGGCCATTATCGGTTACGGGTCGCAAGGCCATGCCCACGCGCTTAATCTAAAAGAATCCGGCGTTTCCGTTGTCGTGGGCTTACGCGCAGGCTCCCCTTCAGTGGCAAAAGCTGAGGCGCATGGCTTAACGGTACAAGAAGTTGCGCCCGCCGTTGCCGGTGCCGACATCGTGATGATTTTGACGCCTGATGAATTCCAATCAAAACTGTATAAAGACGAAATCGAGCCGAACATCAAACAAGGCGCGGTATTGGCTTTCGCCCACGGTTTTGCGATTTTATATAACCAAGTCGTGCCACGCGCCGATTTGGACGTCATCATGATTGCGCCTAAAGCGCCCGGCCACACCGTGCGTTCGGAATTCGTCCGTGGCGGCGGCGTTCCCGACTTAATCGCCGTGCATCAAGATGCGTCAGGCACAGCGAAAGCGATTTGCTTATCCTATGCCTCTGCCATTGGCGGCGGCCGTTCAGGCATCATTGAAACCACCTTCCGCGACGAATGCGAAACCGATTTGTTCGGTGAACAAGCGGTATTATGCGGCGGTGCGGTTGAGCTGGTAAAAATGGGCTTTGAAACTTTGGTTGAGGCCGGTTATGAACCGGAAATGGCCTACTTTGAATGTTTGCACGAATTGAAATTGATTGTTGATTTAATGTTTGAAGGTGGCATCGCCAACATGAATTATTCAATCTCCAACAATGCGGAATATGGCGAATACGTCACCGGCCCGAAAGTCATCAACGAAGAAAGCCGCTGGGCAATGCGTGAAGCGTTGAAAAACATCCGTAATGGCGAATATGCCAAGCAGTTCATCATGGAAGGCATGACCAACTATCCTGAAATGACCGCCAAACGCCGTTTGAATGCGGAACATCCGATTGAAGTGGTCGGCGCCAAACTGCGCAGCATGATGCCTTGGATTAAAGCCAACCAGATTGTTGATAAAACTAAAAACTGAGTTCAGCCGGTTTAAGCGTTAAAAAAAGCCCGTCTTGATGACGGGCTTTTTTTTGCATGGAATAAAGGCAATAGCCGCCGGTTAGCGCTGTGAAATATAAGCTAAAATTTCGATGATTTGCTGTGTGGTTTGGGTGACCGCCAAGGCGGCCGCATCGATTTCTTTCAGGGCATGGGTCAATTCAGGCTCGTGCATGACAATCAGAGGAATGCCGGAACCGATTGCAAGACCGGCATCGAAAGCCGCATCCCATTGCTTATATTTCTCGCCAAAATAAACCACAAGAAGATCGGCCTGACTCAAATAATAATTATTACGCAGGGCATTGATTTTGGCGCTTTTATGGTCGCGCCAGAAATTATTTTCTTCCGGCCCCAGAATTTCCGAGCCGATATTTTCGCTGACATTAAGGTTGGCAATTGGCCCTACCACTTCGATGCTCAAGCCGTTATTTTCTATGCCCTGAATGATTTGTTCGCGCCAATCGGTATGGGTTTCGCCCGATAAATAAACTGTATAAGCCATAGTCTTGCCTCTTTAAGTGATGTCGTGGTTGTCGAAAAAATGTCCTGTGAAATAGTCATTTGCCAGAGCCAACCATAAACCGTTCTACCCTGTGAAGCAAGTATCAAGACCTTCGTTGCAAAATCGGCAAGGGTTTTCCAGTGCATGATTAGCCCGATTTTTGCCATCCGTCTGAGCAGACAAAAACAAACAACACCCGATTCCCTATGGGATAATGGCCAATTTTTAGCGGATAACCGCCCATGCAGCGCCTACTCAGCCGAGCCATCTGGATTAAAATTCATCTTTATCTGGCCTTAATTGCCGGTTTCTTTTTTGCCTTGATTGGCCTGACCGGCAGCGCCAGCATTTACCGCGAAGAGTTGGACACGCTGCTAAATCCAAAGCTGGTTATCGAACAGCCTTTAGGCAAACGGCAGTCGCTGGATAAAATGATGGCCGCCGTGCGGGCGGCGCACCCCGACCGCCACGGTGCCTGGACACTGGAAATGCCAAGGTCTGCAAACGGCATGGTCACCGTTTGGTACGACAAACCCAGGGAAACCTATTTCGAACTGTATGCGCCGCTGATGGTGTCGGTCAACCCTTATACCGCCGAAGTCGTTGCCAGCCGGTTTTGGGGGCAAACGCTGATCACTTGGCTGCTTGATCTGCACACGCAACTTTTGCTCAACCGTTTCGGTTGGAATGCTGTCGGCGTGCTGGGCGTGTTGCTGATGCTGTCCATCGGCAGCGGTATTTATTTGTGGTGGCCGGGATGGCGGGGCATTTTCGGCGCATTAAAAATTCGCCATAAATTAGGGCTGGTGCGCCTTGCTTTCGATCTGCATCGTCTGGTCGGCTTGCTAAGCGCCGCAGTTTTACTGCTGCTGGCCTTCACCGGTTTTCAGCTGAGTTATCCGGCCATACTGGAAACATTAGCAGGCGCATCCGGCATGGAACACGGCGGAACCGGCCGCAATATCGCCAGCACTGCAGTGCCTAACAACCACCCGGTCAGCCTGGAATCGGCGGAATTTTTGGCACGCGGCTCGTTCCCACGCGCCGAACTCAGGCGGGTCACCACGCCCGCCGGAGACAGCGGGATTTATCGTATCAATTTGCGCCAAAGCAGCGAAATCAACCGGCGCCATCCCTACACCACGGTTTGGGTCGACCGCTGGAGCGGTCATATTAAAGAAGTGCGCGATCCAGCCCGGTTTACCTTCGGCGAAGCATTGGCCAGCTGGATTTGGCCGGTTCATAGCGGTGAGGCTTTTGGCGCTGGCGCACGGTTTATCTGGTTTATTGCCGGATTAGCGCCGCTGCTGCTGTATGTGACCGGTTTGCTGCATTGGCTACATCGGCGCGGCACAGTGCAAGACCGTGAAGTCAATTTGGCGGCGCTGCGGCCTTTGTTTGGACGTTTGAAGCAATGGAGCCGTCATGCGGGCTTGATGCTGTTCAGTCTGGCTGTTTTGTTGTTGGAAAAGGCAAAATATTACGCCCCGACTATGCTGAAAAACGCGCTGGCGCTATGGCAATGGTTGCGCTTGAAAGTCAAGCAGATAGCAGGGCAATCCCGTTTATATCATACCGACGACACGAAATGAAAAATCACCTGAGCTGGCGACAGCCCGCATATTCAGGCTCATTCATCTGGAACGACAAATTTTGACTGCGCTGTGCTTGGGCGAGTTATGTTTTTTATCAATGCGTTTGTTCTGGCATTGGCAATCCTGCTATTCCATTAACACCTGCAAACAGATAGAATTCCAGCATTTTAGTGACTGTAGTGGAGAGTTTGTTGAGTATTCTATCTATTCTTGAGTTTCCGGATGACCGTTTGCGCAAGAAGGCGGCGGCGGTGCAAAAGGTCGACGATAAAATCAAAAAGTTGGTCGATGATATGTTGCAGACCATGTACGAATCGCATGGCGTCGGTTTGGCCGCGACTCAGGTTAATGTGCATCAGCGGGTGGTGGTGATTGATGTCAGTGAGGATAAAAATGAGCCTTTGTGTTTTATCAATCCTGAGATCATCGAAAAAGACGGTGTGAAGGAGTCTGAAGAAGGTTGTCTTTCGGTGCCCGGCTTTTTTGAAAAGGTGGAGCGGGCGGAGCATATTATCGTCAAGGCGCTTGACCGCACGGGCAAGCCGTTTGAATTAAGCGCACGGGATTTGTTGGCGGTGTGTATCCAGCACGAGCTGGATCATTTGAACGGTAAGCTGTTTGTCGATTATATTTCTCCGTTAAAACGGCAGCGGATCAAGAAAAAATTGGAAAAAACCCACAGGATGGTAGCGAGCTAATGAAGATAATTTTTGCCGGAACGCCGGAATTTGCGGTGCCGTGTTTACAAGCGTTACTGGATTCTGAACATGAGGTTTGCGCGGTTTATACCCAACCTGACCGTCCGGCGGGCAGGGGACGCAAGTTGCAGCCGAGTCCGGTTAAGGCGCTGGCTTTATCCGCCGGTATTCCGGTGTTGCAGCCGCTGACGCTAAAGACTGATGAGGATTTGCAGCAGATTAGCGCGTTAAATGCCGATTTGATGGTGGTGGTCGCTTACGGCATGATTTTAACCCAAGCGGTACTGGATGTGCCAAGGCTGGGTTGTATCAATGTCCACGCCTCATTATTGCCGCGCTGGCGCGGTGCGGCACCGATTCAGCGCGCCTTGATGGCGGGCGATGCGCAAAGCGGCGTGACCATTATGCAGATCGTGCGTAAATTGGATGCCGGTGACATGCTGCACAAGGAGATTTGCGCGATAGAACTGACCGATACTGCCAGCACTTTACATGACAAATTGTCGGCGTTGGGCGCTATCGGCCTAGCTAAGGTGCTTGAGCAGCTGGAGACGGGCACTGTCCGGCCTGAAGTGCAGGATGAGACGCTGGTGACTTATGCCGAAAAGCTGGAAAAAAGCGAGGCGGTGATTGACTGGACGCAAGCGGCGACAGATATTGCCCGCAAAGTCAGGGGCTTAAATGCCTGGCCGGTTGCCCAAACGCTGTATCAGGGCAAGGTGTTGCGCATCTGGCAGGCGCAGACGCTGGACGAGGATTCATCGGGACAGCAGTCCGGCCGTGTGCGTTGCGCCGATAAAAATATGGATGTGGCCACCGGACAAGGCTGGTTACGCTTGCAGGAAGTGCAGTTGCCGGGCGGAAAGCGGATGCCGGTGCAGGCTTTTTTGAGCGCGCATGACGCCAACGGGGTGGAACTCGGTTGAATACTCGATTAATCGCGGCGCGGGTACTGACCCGTGTTTTGCAAGACGGACAGTCTTTAACTGCCGCCCTGGACACTGCTTTTTTAACGATAGAATCAAGCAAAGACCGGGCTTTCATCCAAGCGCTGTGCTACGGCGTCTGTAGGCAATTTTACCGTCTGGATTTCATTTTAAGTCAATTGCTGGATAAACCGCTCAAAGATGCCGAAGTCAAGGCGCTGGCCTTGGTGGGTTTGTACCAGCTCAACTTCATGCGCGTTAAAGCCCATGCCGCAGTATCCGAAACGGTGTTGGCCGCACGTAAAAAGCCTTGGGCGAAAGCCTTGCTCAATGCGCTGCTGCGCACCTATCTGCGTGAACAGGACGCTTTGGAGCAAAAAGCCGACCATTATAAAGTGGCTGCACTCAACCATCCCAACTGGTTGATTCAACAAGTGGAGCAGGATTGGCCGGAGCGGGCGATGGATATTTTGCTGGAAAACAACCAGCAACCGCCGATGGCGTTGCGGGTTAATCTGGCGAAAATCAGCAGCGATGATTATCTGCAGCAGTTAATAGGGCAGGGCATCATGGCAACAAGCGTCAGCTTTTGCGCGTCCGCGCTGGTGCTGGATAAGCCGGTGCCGGTCGAATTATTGCCCCATTTTGCCGAAGGCTGGGTATCTGTTCAAGATACCGCTGCGCAACTGGCGGCCAGCTTGCTCGATGCGCAGCCGGGACAGCGGGTGCTGGATGTTTGCGCCGCGCCCGGCGGCAAAACCGCGCATATTCTTGAAAACCAAACGCAGCTAAAAGAACTGGTCGCGGTCGATATAGACGCGGCTAGGTTGCAGCGGGTCAGCGGAAATTTGCAGCGTTTAAAGCTACAAGCCAAATTGGTGGTAGGCGATGCGGCCAACCCGTCAAGCTGGTGGGACGGCCAACTGTTCGAGCGGATTTTGCTGGATGCGCCGTGTTCGGCTTTGGGTGTGATCCGCCGCCATCCCGACATTAAACTGCTACGTCGGGTCGACGATATTGGTCAGTTACAAGCCTTGCAAAAAGCCATTTTACAAGCCGTTTGGCCGTTACTGGCACCCGGCGGCATTATGGTTTACGCCACCTGTTCCATTTTGAAGCAGGAAAATGAACAGCAGATTGCAGCGTTTTTGGCCGAACACAGCGATGCCGTTGAATTACAGATTGAAGCCGAATGGGGTGCCGCTAGAAGTTGTGGACGGCAGATATTTACCGGCGAATCGGCGATGGACGGGTTTTATTATGCGCGCCTTAGTAAGCGGTCATCGTGAACAAAATGATGGCCTGCAAACATTAGTGAAGAACGCCCACATGGAACTGTCAATAAGCGACGAAATTTAACGTTATGGCTTTTGTATTAAGCTGGCGGATTTTTATGGTTTCCAGGCGAATAATAACGCCCCGCCGCTTTATGCAAAAAATGCAGGTGGTTCTGAAAACGTGAACAATGGCGGCACATCCATAAATGCAGCCGCACTGCCCAACGTTCCCGCCACGTCAATGGCCGATCCATGCTTTCAGATAACAGCCCGCTAATATCTTTACAGGTTTTCATGATGTTCTCGTTGTGAACCAGCGTTGTTCCAGGCATTCGCGTAGCCCTAGCCGTGCCCGGTGTAAATAAACACGGCAAGCGCTATGGCTAATAGCCATATCCTGACAAATTTCATCGGTTTCCAGTCCAACCATTTCACGCAGCATAAAGGCCCGCGCGTGTTGCTCGGATAGATTTTTTTGACACCACTCAAATACACCCCAAAATTCGTCTTGCTCCAAGGCATGATCCGGGTTATTCCACGCACCCGGTGAGCCTATCCAGCGGCCTTTACCGTCGAATATCAATTGCTCCAAGGCGGCGTTGGGATCTTCCTGATCCTCGCTGGTCGGCTCTTTTAGTGAATAATGCCGTTCAGTTGCACGGTAATGGTCCGCGATTTTGTGCTTTAGAATGCCGATTAACCAGGTTCTGAGCGCTGATTCACTGCGAAAACTATCGCCTGTTTGCAAGGCGGCCAGCAGGGTTTCTTGTACCGCATCTTCGGCGACCGCTTCATCATGCAACTGCAACAATGCGTAACGTAATAGGATGGTTCGGTGATCGTTTAACTGGTTTTTATCCATCGGTTACTCTGGGATACGGCGGAATGTGCTGGGCGATATTTTAAAGCAACGTTTAAAGGCTTTACTAAATGCTGCGGCAGAATCATATCCGCAACGCTCGGCAACTCTTTCTATGGACATGTTGGGTTCTTTCAACCACTGGGCTGCAATCTGCAAGCGCCAAGCGATAAGGTATTCAATGGGTGAACTGCCGATCAGCGCGGCAAATTTCTCCGATAATACGGTTTTCGATAATCCCGCTCGGGAACACAGTTCGGCAATTGTCCACGGCTGCCAGGGTTGCTGATGAATCAAGCCCAATGCGGTTGCCAGCCGTCTATCCTGCATGGCTGCAAATACGCCTTCTTGCACCAAATTTTCTTCAATACAGTGACGGATCACCAGCACGAAGAGGCTGTCGCATAAACGCTCCACCACCGAGTCGCTACCAAAACGCTGACCGCTGGCCTCACTGACAACAAGCTCGATCAGCTTGGCCAGTATGTCACCGGCTTGATTTTTTTTGATCACAATCTCGGCGGGCAACGCTTGCCACAACAACGATCTGGGTGTAGTCAGCTCAATTTCGCCGCAAACAAAACCTGATTCGCCCCCCGTCCAACCAGTCAAGCGGGTGTCGGTAGCGTCGCAAGGCAAATGCTCGGCGCTGTAGGACAAAAAGTGCCTAGCCGCATGCGGCAGGAACAAAATCAAATCACCGCTTTCCAGCGGTAACGGGGTTTGCCGGTTCGACGAATGTACCCAGCCTTGGCCTTTGCTGACTAAATGAAACCAAACCGAGCTATCGGAATTGTGATCCATCAGCCAACGCCCGCAAACGCCACCGGAATAAACCAGCTTGGCGTGTAAGTTTAGCGCGTTGACCAACGCCGTTAAAGCATCCACAACGGTTTTCCGAACGATTGGACAACAATGGCGGAATCGCAAGCATGGGTTTGGGTCTTCAAAATCTTTAAACTCGCTTCATGGAAATTTTTAGTAAAACCCATCAACACAGGAGAACCATCATGACTCAATTTAATATCCATTCCATTTCGCAAGCACCCGAGGCCGCTAAGCCGCTACTGACAGGCGCACAACAAAAATTCGGCTTTGTGCCGAATCTAATGGGGCGTCTTGCCGAATCCCCGGCAACACTGCAAGCCTATCTTGATTTAGGTTCACTTGTCGAAAAAACCTCGTTAACGCCTGTAGAGCAACAAGTTGTATTGCTCGCGGCGAGCGTTGAAAACCACTGCACTTATTGCGTAGCGGCGCATTCAATGATCGCTAAACGCATGGCAAAGGCTGAACCGGCGATTGTTGACGCGCTACGGCAACAACAGCCATTGCCCAACCCAAAGCTGGACGCTTTGGCAGTATTTACCCGTGCCGTGGTTAAACAGCGAGGCAGGGTAGCGGGTAGCGTGTTAAGCGATTTTCTTGGCGCTGGTTATACGCCTCAGCAGGCCTTGGATGTGCTGCTGGGCGTCACCATGAAAACGCTCAGCAACTATGCTAATCACATTATGGGGGCTACGACCCTGGATGCGGCATTTCAATCTGAAGCGTGGGATGCCCCTGTGCAGTGTACCGAACAATGTTCTTAAAATTTACCTTGCCTCAGGCCAATGGGGTGTCGGCGGTCAAGCCATTGCCACCGATGATATTCGCAACATGAGCCGAGCCACCCAATAAAAGCGAAGCACTGCGGCGGAGATAAAAAGCCGTCGCAGTGATGCTTTTACATGCCTGCGCTTCCTAAAAATGAGGTCAGAAAAATCTATAATTGCGCAGATTTTGACAGAAAATTGCTCTTCTCCAGTATTTTAAATTTTGCCAAACAGCATTGACTCGATGGATTTTTAACCTCACAAGCACAATCGCCTGATTTTGTTTTTTGAATCACAAAGTTTTTGATTTTCTCCGCATTATTTGCTTTTAACGCAGCTAAGTATTGTTCTGTGTTTATATCAAAGCAATAACACAGTGTATCCGCTTCGATTTCCTGATGTGTTCTTAAAGACGACTTAGGAATAATGTGTTCTGTGCTGGAAAAATAACCGACTGTACAGGTTTTAACGGCACAAAAATAATACTTATCTTCAAGAACCGCCTGATTCTCTGGAAACGTCACTTGATGGTAAAGCGTTTTATGTTCAACACTTTTACAGGATTCGCCACACTGTGGACACATTCCAGTGATGATTTTAGTTGCATGATTTGAACAACACGAAGACATGGCTTACCTCAAGCATTAGGGTGTGTTTTTTAAAATGGTGGCAGGATAGCCGACATTTTCCGTCGCTTTTAGAAGGCTCTCCACTGTTGTCAGTTGGTCATCAAAAATAACCGCCGCTGTTTTACTTTCATAGCGGACATCGGCGGATTTAACGCCTGCCACTTTTTGCAGGCTTTTCTTAATGGTAATGGGACAAACGGGACAATCCATAGCAGGGATAGACAACATCACGGATTGTTCGGCGGCACACAAAATCCCTGATTGTGCCAACAAAAGCAATAAAGCTAAGTGTTTCATCTTGTTACCCATAAATGAATGCAATTAAATACGGTGATGCAATAGCCGCTATAACGACTGTCACAACAGCCCAAAATACGTTTTTAGTTAAACTCTGAGTTGATGGCTTTGCACACATTTTGTCTTCGTCACAACAGGGTTCGCTTGCTGACAGAAAAAGCTGAAAATAAGCAATAATCAGTGCAAAGATGGCTATTACGATGAATAGTGGGCGATAAGGCTCAAGTGCCGTTAAGTTGCTAACCCACGCCCCACCAACGCCCAATGACAATAAAATCAGAGGCGCAACGCAACAAAGTGAGGTAGCAATTCCCGCAAGCAAACCGCCTATCAATGGAAGGCTGATTTTTTCTGACATAGACAATTCCTGTAACTTGTTAGAGGTGTTGGGGAGTATAAACTCTGTACCTGGGTACAGGGTCAAGTGACGATTAGCGTTTTGAAATAGCCGTAATAACGGGGCATCCCTGATAGCCTGAAGTGGACTCACACGATTGGATGAGACTTTCCAATGTATTGGCTATGGCTTGTAAATCATGCAGTTTGCTGTTGACTATGGCTAACTTGTGCGCGGCAAGCTCTTTTATTTCCGCGCAGTTACCGTCCCCCAACGCTAAAAGAGTGGAAATTTCAGCAAGGCTAAAGCCGAGTTCCTTAGCGCGCTGGATGAACAGCAATCGTGCGATCAAGTCTTCAGAATAAACGCGATAGCCGGACAACGGTTTTTCAGGTGTTTCAATCAGGCCGATACGTTGATAATAGCGTATCGTTTCCACATTAATGCCAGCTTCTTTGGCGGCTCTATGAATGGTTAATGGTTTTTCTGACATTGCCATGCAAAATAACGTCTATTTTAATCGTTGTTGAATCACTCACGCATCCAGACTTAAATGAGTGCGAGCACTAAATAATTAAGAGGCCGGAACAAATTTACGCTGCTGTTCAGGCATTTGACAGGCTGCCTGTTTTTAAAACCCAAAGCCTGTAAATCCAAAGTGTCTACATACGCATCAATGGCTCGCACCGGATTATTCCGGCTGACATATTCATCGACACAAGGCGGCAGCAACATTTCTTGCTGCCGTTTTAATACCGGTTGATAGGTGCGTGATGTCATGAGTGTTTGTTAACTGAAAACACGGCCGCAATCGCGGAATCGTTGCTGATCACCGTTAAACGCAGCTTGACCCGGACGACTTGTCCTTCGGCAAATCTCCATTTCATAGCCGGTGAAACGGCGCTGAATGCGACTACGTCCGACGATCATCCGGGACTGAGCGATCTTGGGCTTTAACTAAAACTCTTCCCATTCATCGTTGGAAAATTGCGGGATTGATTTAGGTTTGACAACTGCCGATTTTTTAGCAGCTACCGCTCTAGCCGATGTCAAATCCTGTTGTGGTGACGCTGCACGAAAAGTGCTGGCGGACTTAGCTTGAAACGCACCTTTATGCGAAGTGTGAGAGTAAGCCTCGACTTTAAATTGCGCTACCGTATCCGATAGGCTTTGCGCCTGTTCTTCCAGTGATTCCGCTGCGGCGGCGGATTGTTCCACCAGCGCGGCGTTTTGTTGGGTCACGTCGTCCATTTGGCCGATGGCTTGATTGACTTGCTGAATACCGGACGTTTGTTCCGCTGAGGCGGCGCTGATTTCGGACATCATGGCGGTAACGCCGCGAACGGAATTGACGATCTCTTCCATAGTTAGCCCGGCTTGCGTGACCAATTTAGTGCCGCCGGAGACTTTAATGACCGAATCGTCAATCAGGTGTTTGATTTCTCCGGCAGCCGTAGCGGCGCGTTGCGCGAGGTTGCGCACTTCCACGGCGACCACGGCAAAGCCCCGGCCTTGCTCCCCGGCGCGCGCCGCTTCGACGGCGGCGTTCAGGGCCAGGATGTTGGTTTGGAAAGCAATGTCGTCGATGACTGAAATAATGTCGCCGATCTTGCGCGAAGCATCGTTAATATCATTCATCGTTTTAACGACTTGATCGACCACTTCGACGCCTTTTCCGGCTATATCAGATGCATCGACGGCAAGTTGGTTGGCCTGTTTGGCATTTACGGCATTATGCTGCACGGTGGAGGTCAGCTGTTCCATGCTGGCCGCAGTTTCCTCCAGGCTGGCGGCTTGTTCCTCGGTGCGGTGCGACAAGTCGTTGTTGCCTGAGGCGATTTCCTTGGCCCCGGTGTTAATGTTGTCGGTGGCTGCTTTGATTTGGTTGATGATGTCCTTGAGCTTGTCTACCGTGGTGTTGGCGTCATCCTTGAGTTGCCCGAAACTGCCGATATAGTCATTGCTGATGGTTTGGGTCAGGTCGTTACGGGACAATGCGCCCAGTACGCGCACCACATCATTGATGCCGCTTTCGGTGATTTCTATCAGTCCGTTAAGCCCTTCGCCGAGTTGTTTGAAGAAGTCTGTTTTGCCCTGCATTTCAATGCGGCGGGTAAAATCGCCCATGACAGCGCCATGCACAAGAGACGCTACTTCCTGCTCTACCTGGACTTCATCAGTGCGATCCCGCCATTCGGCCACAGCTCCCAGCCGTTGGCCCTGTTCATTGATGACCGGATTGGCGGTTACCACCATGGATCGACCGCCGAGATTCATTTTGGCGGTATAGGCATCGTTGAAAGTGGACAGAAGTTGAGCCTGATGTGCAGGGTTTGTATGGAAATCACCGATATTGGCGCCGACCAGATTGGCGGCGGAGAATTCCGGCAGCTGTTTACGGATATCCGCTTCGGCCTTGCCGAGAATATCGATTACCGATTTGTTGACGTAAATGATGTTGCATGCATTGTCTGCAATCATTACGCCGGTGCTGACATTATCCAGGCCGATTTTGATGCGTAAACTCTCATCGGCAATACGTTTATCTTCCGCAATGTCGAAACCGAGCTTGGTCTGCATTGATTTAAGCGCTTCCAGCACCTTGCCGATTTCGTCCCGGCGTTCAATGTCTATGGTGTTGTTATAGTTGCCTTGGGCTATGCGGCCGAAGTGGCTGATAACGGAGTCAAGCGGACGTACAATAACGCGAAGCAGAGTAAAGCCCAGCCATAGGGCAAACGTAATACCCGTCGCGATCAAACCGATGGCGATGTTGCGGGTTAGGTCATATCTGGACTGCGCCGATTCAAACTCCTGCTTGGCGCCATCCAGCTGCATTTGCAGGAGACTCTCAATGCCCTCATCCACCGATTCGTAGAGCGGTTGGATCTCTTCCACAATCATGCGCTTTGCCAGAACCATATCATTGCCGCGCAAAGCCGCAAGGGCCGGTTTTAGGCCTTCCACAATATAGCGTTTTCTATTTTCGGCGAATTTGTCGGCCAGCGTTTTTTCTTCTGGGGAAAGCGCGGAAGCGATGTACGCATCCCATATCTTGGTAACGTCCGCGATGGTTTGATCCAATTCGACGGTGGTTTTCTGAATCACCTCGGGGCTTGGCGTGATCAGGCTGGCGGTAATGCGCATCCGCTGAAGCAGCAGCCGTTTTTGGATATAGGCGATCTGCTTCATGGGAAGCGTGCGATTCTCATGCACAGTGCGAAGACTATCATTGGCCTTGTTCATGCCCTGCAAGCCCAGGCCGCCGATGATCATCATCAATACGCTCAATAAACCGATAACATTGATTAAGCGATTTTTGATGGTGAGGCACTTGAAGGGATTGCATTTTGTCAAAAAAGTCGATTTAACAACTCTTCCGTCCTGGATTTTCAGGTTGCCGGGCTTACCTTCTTTAAACAGCCGGTAGGCGGCATTAGCTGCGTTGATTTGTTCCAGGCTGGGTTTGCTGCGCATTGACAGGTAACCGGCCAGCTGTGCATTTTCATAATAGGGTGTGACATTGGCTAACACCCAGTAAAAGTCACCATTTTTGCAGCGATTTTTTACCATGCCGGTCCAAGGGCGGTTCTCCTTCAATGCCTTCCACATATCTGCAAACGCTTCCTGCGGCATATCCGGGTGTCGCACGATATTGTGCGAAGCGCCGATCAGCTCTTCCTTGGTGAATCCGCTAATGCGGAGAAAGTCCTCGTTGATATAGGTAATCATCCCTTTTAAATCAGTTTTGGATACTATGGAATCATTCTCTTTAAGCGAGTATTCGATGTTAGTAACTGGCATATTGATTTTCATAGGCGGTTTATTGTTTTTGCTTGGAAGCGGGGTAAGTTATTGCTGTCACATGGTGTTCAGATCAAGGAAACATGGCTAAGTATTCCTATGACATTCCGCAATATGAGCCAATGGCGGCGATAACCGCTACTGTAGCGTTTTAAGTGCCATTGCTTTTTCTTGAAGCAAGCCACGCATCCAGGCTTAAACGGCCGGAACCGCTAAATAACAAAGAGGTTAGCATGAACAAATACATTAACGGCAGTTTGTAATTGCCGTAGCCTTGATCGCTAATGGCGTAGCCTTGCCATAATTGCGCTAAGCTGTGCCATTCGGCCGGCCAGTGAACAACAGCGATGGCAACGATAGTTAAAATAATCAGTGCAAAACTAAAAAAGCGCGTGGCCAAGCCTAAAATCAACGCAATAGGCGCAATGATCTCCAGCGCCGTCGATAGCCCCCAGTTCAGATCGGGCGGCAATAAGTTAAACGGAAACGGAAACGCTAAATCGGCAAACCAGTTTTCGCCGGAAACTTTCTCCAATCCCGCCTCCAAAAATTCATAAGCGATTAATAGCCGAAGCAACAGCGGGGCAAAACCGGCGGCATTAGTTTCAAACCAGCGGGATATTTTTTTGGAAAATTCAAAAAATCCGTGCAGGGAGGAGTCTGTTTCACAGTTTGTTGAAGAGTGGGATTCGTTCATGATGTCAGCCAAAAATAGAGTCAGGTTTTTAAGCGCCACGCCAATTCCACCAATGGCTTTTGCCGGTGGACAAATACGGCGCGACATTTTCAATCAGTTGATTGAGCAACGGGTAATCTATATCCATCATTAAATCGGCAGGAGTGCCTTTTTGATGGCTGGGTTCAAGCTGTAAGGCATGATCATGTTGTTCGGCCAAGTGAAAGCCGTTGCCGCAAACCCGGCAATACACGGCATCGCCTGCTTTTTGCTCGCGTTTAACCACGACCACAGGCCCGCACATCGGGCAACTATGTAACGGAATACCGGCATCGCTATGTCCGACAATAGCGTTTAATTCGCCGCTGCGACCCAAGGCAATAAAGCGTTCCCCCAGTTTTTTATCAAACTGCTTGCCTAAATTTATTTCGATTTGCTCCAATGCGGCCTCTAACGGCATACCGGCACGATATGGGCGGCTGCTGGTCATCGCATCAAACGCATCCGCCAAGCTGACCATTTTCGCCACCTGCGTGATTGCGCTTTCGCTAATACCGTGAGGATAACCACGGCCATCGATGCGTTCATGGTGACTCAACACCGCATCATGAACAGTCGCCACGAGCGGGTGTCCGTGCAACACACGAACGCCAACTTCAGGGTGGGTTTTGATAATCGCGTATTCGGTATCGGTCAATTTATCGGTCTTGTTCAAAACAGCATCCGGTACGCCGACTTTGCCCAAATCATGTAAAAAACCGCCTAATGCGGCTGTCGCCGCTTCTTTACGCGATAACCCGGCAGCCAGCGCCAAGCGCCCGGTCAACTGCGATACTCGCCATAAATGCCCGCCGGTATAAACATCACGCGCTTCAACCAAAAAAGCCATGGTGTAAAGTGTTTGCAAAAAGTCATCAATTTTAGTTTTTGATAGCATGAGTTTTAATCCTTTCTTGTACCCAGAGTAATTTCTTGCTGCGGAGTTTTTAACAACACCCCGATGATGCACAGTCTGCTTTATGCGCTGCACCTTTGGTTTCTGCCGCAGGTCTTAATGTCCCTGACGCATGACACCAGTTTTGTGGGGTTTGTTCCTGCACAGGTGCAATGCCGATAAAGTGGTCAGTGTATGCGCCGCTGGTCAGCAATTTACAACTGCGTTCACACACTGCCATGCGTTGCCCACGATAAAAAACATGACCTTCATCATCATACACTTTAGAAAAAGGCCCGCGATAAATCACGGCATGACCTTTATCTAAACAGGGTTCATTGTGTGGTTTGATGGCGGTAATGGTGACAGAACGAAATTCAATGCCTTCAACCACTTGCCAAGCAGTGCTTTCCCATTTGTCATAACTCACCGCCACAAAACCTGCGGCAACAAAGGCTTGTAAAAACTCATGTTCTTGCAACGCCCCAGAAATACAGCCGCTCCATAAATGGGCATCGGCTTTTAAATGCGCTGGTACGGGTTCATCACTGACAATATCAGAAATAGCCACCCGTCCACCTGCCTTCGTGACCCGAAAAATCTCTTGGATTAATTGTTCTTTGTCACTGTCATGCACTAGGTTAAGTACACAATTGGACACTACCAAATCAACAGAATTGTCCGCAATCAAGGGCGATTCTTTGCGTTGTTTTTCTTGCCAAGCGCGTAAATGAATCACGTCTTCCGCATTGGTAATTGGATTTTCGGCTAAATATTGATTCAAGGCGGCTAAGTCCAAAGCCAAATCCTGAATTTGTCCTTTCACAAATTCGACGTTAGCCGCACCGATTTTTTCTGCCATTTCCGCTTGGTATTTACGCGCTAAGGCAAGCATATCGTCATTCATATCCACGCCAATGACTTTGCCCGTGTCGCCGACTAACTGCGCCGCCATATAGCAGGTTTTGCCTGAGCCTGAACCCAAGTCCAGCACCACATCACCTTTTTGTACATAACGCGAAGGGTCGCCACAGCCATAATCTTTTTCAATAATTTCCTGCGGCAATAATGCCAACAATTCACGGTCATAATCCACAGGACAGCATAAATCGGGCTGTACCGCTTCTGCGCCTTCTGAATAACGTTGTAAAACGCCTGTTTCGATAGTCATCTCATCTCCAGTGAGTAAAAAGTTAGTTTTAAATTGCGCCCGTACAACTGCTGCCCTGTCCTGCGGTACAGCCGTAGCAATGCTGCAAGGTGTTAATGGTTTTGCCCGTTAATTCAGATACTTGGCGAATATGGATTTTTTTATCAGTTCCTAAAGGCAGTTTTAGCATTTGATTAAAATCACAATCATAAACCTTACCCTGCCAGTCAACGCTCAAGGTGTTTTTACACATCACTTTGTCCAAATTAGGCGCGTAAAAATTATCTTTGAGTAAGTTCATGTAATTATCGAATTGACCTTTACTCAACAAAACACTGCCAAAACGTTGAATCGGTAAATTAGTCATCGCAAACAAATGATTAAATTCAATGCCAAAATGTTCGGATAAATATTTTTTGTAATCACGTTCAAGGGCTTGTTGCTCTGGCGGCAAGCTTGCGCCTTGCGGATTAAAAACCAGATTAAGCTGTAAATCGCTACCCACTTGACCATAACCCAGCGCATTCAGCTTTTGCAAAGCCGTTATGCTGGCAGCAAACGTGCCTTTACCGCGCTGTTTATCCACATTGTCTTTCAGGTAACAAGGCAAGGAAGCGACGATTTCAACCCGATTTTCAGCCAGAAATTCTGCCAGCCATTCAAAACCCTGTTCCAATAAAATCACCAGATTACAGCGGTCTATGACTTTTAAGCCTCTGTTCAAAGCTTGTGTGACCAGATAGCGAAAATGCGGGTTCATTTCGGGTGCGCCACCTGTTAAATCGAGCGTGTGAATCGGATGACCATCAATGAACGTTAAAATCTCATCCATCGTGGCTTTATCCATTAACTCAGTGCGTTTCGGGCTGGCATTCACATGGCAATGCGTACAACTTAAATTACATAAATAGCCGAGATTAACTTGCAGAATTTCAAGCTTATTGCGGCTTATCGCAGGAAAGTCCGAATTTTTTAAATACGGTAAGGAATCAAGCATAAAAGTCTCAGTTAGTGTCGCCGCCAAGTGTGATACCGCGCTACCCACGCCAATAATTTTTGCGGGGCGTGATTGCGTTTCCAAACGCCTGCAACGTATTTGTTCGCTTCTGCCATCGTCGGGTAAATATGGATAGTTCCCAGCACTTTATTCAGTCCTAAACCGTGTTTCATCGCCAACACAAATTCGGCAATCAAATCGCCCGAATGCTCGCCGACAATCGTTACGCCCAAAATTTTATCTTTATTCGGCACAGTTAAGACTTTCACAAAACCATGCGCTTCACTATCGGCAATCGCCCTGTCCAGCTCATCAATGCCATAAATACTGACTTCGTAAGCGATATTTTGCTCTTTCGCTTCCTGTTCATTCAAGCCGACTCTGGCGACTTCGGGATCAGTAAAAGTTGCCCACGGAATCACTGAATAATCGGTTTTAAATTTTTTGAAACAACCAAACAACGCATTCACAGCGGCGTACCATGCTTGATGCGCGGCGGTATGGGTGAACTGGTACGGGCCTGCGACATCGCCGCAGGCGTAGATATTCGGATAATTGGTTTCTTGAAAGGCATTAACGGCAATGGTTTTGCGCGGTGATAAAGCAATGCCCATTTCCTCAACGCCATAACCTGAAATATTTGCAACTCGCCCAATCGCTAATAACACCTCATCAAATTCAATGCGAATGTCTTTGCCGTCATGTTCTGCGATTAAAACTTTCGCGCCATTTTCAACGATAAACTGCTTGGCTTTATGCTCAACTAAAACGGTAATCCCTTCTTTGCGAAACTGTGCTGTCACCATATCGGAGACTTCGCTATCTTCACGCATCATAATCCGAGGCAGCATTTCAACTTGAGTGACTGCAATCCCTAAACGTGAAAATGCTTGTGCTAATTCGCAGCCAATTGGCCCTCCGCCTAACACCAGCAAGCGTTTCGGCTTTTGGCGTAAATTCCAGACATTATCCGAGGTTAAATACCCGACATTTTCCAAACCTTTAATCGGCGGTACAAAAGGACGCGCACCTGCGGCAATCACAATCGAGCGGGTGCTAAGGGTTTGCACACCTGTTTCGGTAGTCACTTCCACTTGCCAAGGCGAAACGATTTTTGCCGTGCCAGTTATCACATTAACGCCCAGTTCGCGGTAACGCGCTATCGAATCATGCGGCTCAACGTCTTTCACCACATTTTGTACGCGCTCCATTACCTGAGAAAAATCAAATTCTACTGTGGCTTTTTTAATGCCAAATTCCGCTGCACGACTGACGTGCGATAAAAATTTAGCGGAACGAATTAAGGCTTTAGACGGCACACAGCCGGTATTTAAACAATCGCCACCCATTTTATGTTTTTCAATCAGCGTGACTTTTGCCTTAACCGCTGCGGCAATATAAGACGTGACCAAACCGCCCGAACCTGCACCGATAACGATTAAATTGTTATCAAAGTGTTTTGGCTTTTCCCATTTCCTAGTAACTAATTCAGACATTTGCTTTCCTTTTTTCAATAAAATAAATCGCGTTTTTTGCCAGCAGTGGAAATACACCCAACAACACAAAAGACCCTAATAAGGCAGGCGATAAAATGCCGGATAAAGACTCCAGCCTAGCCAGTTGTGTGCCTGTATTCACATACACCAGCGTTCCTGCCAGCATTCCTACTTGACTGACCCAGTAAAAAGTACGGATTTTTATTGTGGTTAAGCCCATAACTAAGTTGATGACAAAAAAAGGAAATAATGGTACGAGCCGTAACGTAAACAGATAAAAAGCCCCATCCCGTGCCATGCCGTCATTGATGGCTTGCAAACGGTCGCCGAATTTCGCTTGAATGCTGTCTTTAAACAAAAACCGCGCCGCTAAAAATGCCAGTGTCGCGCCAATGGTTGAGGCGAAAGACACAATCACCGTTCCCCAAAACAAACCAAATACCGCCCCGCCAGCCAAGGTTAAAATAGCCGCGCCTGGCAACGATAAACCTGTTACCGCAATATAAATCAGCCCATACACCGCAATTGCCAAGGTTGCGTGATTATCACGAAAAGCCGCAATACTGGCGTGTTGCGATTTAAGCATCTCTAATGTCAAATAGTGCTGACCATTGAAGTAAAAAAAAGCAGCGATGGCACTGGCAATCACCAGCAGTAATACAATTTTTGGGGTATTCACGTTGCTATTCCAAAGGGTTATCGTTATTCGCCAACACTATTAAGCGACCAATCGTAGTCAATATCGGTTTCGATAGCTGCTTTTGATAAGCCGCTGCGATGTTGACGAATAAACGCCTCAATGCCACCGACGGTTTTAAAATCTTTGCCAAACCAGTCGAAGATTTTTGAAACATGAATTACCTTGCCATCATCATTCAAGCCTTTTTTAGCGTTATTCAAAAATGATTTAGCTTGGTCGTCTAACTGCACGTTGAGTTTTTCGGCGGTGTAAGGTTCGGTGCGTAAATCAGGGCAACTTACTGAAGCGCAAACAATGGCAAAATGAATGCGCGGTTCGCCCATTTTTCTGATAACGTCATTTTCAATCGCATCCAATGAAACTTCTTTGCCACCAATCTCACCCGCTGTTTTCTTCCAAACGGGACTCAGCACGTTGCCGACATCTTTAATACTGTCTACAGGAAAATTATCCAGCACCATTTTCAAGGCAAGAATATTGTAAGTGTTGATATAAAACGCCAGTTTTTCTTCTTTACTTGCCAACGTTGCCACAGGAAAGGTTTTGATGATTTGATAAGCCGCTTCCAGTTGCCCTGATTTTTTCAAGGCTGAATAATCCACTTGATTAAGCGGAGTGTCGTGTTTGTTACCTGTTTTAACTGATTGCAAGGCTTTGGCATACACGCTCCAGTCAGGTGAGGCGGCAAAAACGGTCACTGAGAGTGTTAAATTTAACACGCTGGCAAGCAGTAAGGATTGAGTAAAACGCATGATAGGCATCCTGTTATTTTTAAGTGATGCTATTTAGTCGCACGAGGAGGCGAAATGTTACAAAGAAGATTAAGGTGTTAATCCTTAGAAAACCAAATATCACCATAAAAAGCAGATGCCTGACTACGACTGTTGTCGGTATCAGTCATTAATGCCACTGCATCGATAGCGTGAAAATCTGCACCGAATAATTTTTGCAAATCGGCGCGAACATTGCGTTTTTCCGTGTGCCAAACATTCAACGGAGCTTCTGCCCCGCGTAATGCCAGCATCATGACCTGATCGCCTGCGAACGCATTTGCCCAAACGCGGGCTTTTGTGCTGTTGCTAGACCAAACATAGTTAATGGTTTTGGTCTGCCAAAAGGTCAGTCCACCTTTTACAATCACATAGACCCGCGCCGCATAATCATCGCCCGCTTTGCTTTGTTCATTGAGTCCCGTCAAACGATTGCCAATTCGCCATGACCAATTTAAAAACGGCGTTTTTTCCAAATCAATAATTTGTTCTTTAAACAGCCCCGAACTTGTTGCATGACTCTCTGCTTTCAGTGCCACCACGCCATCTATCGTTTGTAATTGATAGCGAGTTTCGCCTGTAAAACTTTTTTGCTCCCAGCCGTCGAGACGATTGCGGCTGAATTCACCCATCGGCACGGTGGATTCAGCTACGGTATTCTGAGTAGTCACTAGCATTAACAAAATAAATAGTGCGGATTTAAAGCGGTAGTTTTGCAATCGACTTGATCTCTGGCATTCTGGCAAACTGCAACAAAAAATCTTTATGATGTTTGTGTGCATTGCAGTAGTTCAGGGTGAGTTCAGTCATGCCATTTTCAAGATAAGACTTTTGTATCTGTGCAGGCATAACGTGGTAGTCTTCCAGTAGTGCGTCAATTTTGATGTCTGTTTTTCCGCTTTCATCATGAAAAACCACCACGACATTAGCAAAAAAACACGGCCCGATATAACGATTTTCGATTAGCGTTATGAGGTGTAATAGCAGGATGATAATCAGGGTCAAACCAATGGCGGCAACACCGTAACCTGCCCCGCACAACATACCCAGTGCCGCCATGACCCAAATCGTTGCCGCCGTTGTCATGCCTCGGACACGAACCGTGTCATGCAAGATTGACCCCGCCCCCAGAAAACCGATACCCGAAACGATTTGCGCCGCGATGCGTGTTTGCTCGCCAATACTATCCGTCATTATTCTCGACAGAATGGTGAACAATGCCGAACCCAAGGCAATAAGAATCATGGTTCGTAAACCCGCAGGTTTAAGTTTTTTCTCGCGTTCTATGCCGATAATAACGCCGCACAATAAAGCTGAAACCAGTATCACTACCATTGACCAAGGTGTGGGCAGGAATTGATAGCTGTTGTTTAAAAGCCATGACATGGTAGGAAACCTAACTCAACTCTAAATTCGCTTTTAATGCTGCCAATAAAGCGTGATACAGCGGATTGCAAAAATCACCTACCTCATGCTCACTTGCTGATTCATAGCTGGCACGCCATTCAATAAAGGTATGATTTGAATCGGTAACGGGAAATAGTTTTACCACCCCGATATAATTTTTTACCAATGCTTTTGATACGGGTTCTGGGCCGTCATCAATGCTGTATGCAAAGCTAAATGCCTCATCATCTAACGATACTAAAGTTTCATGAAACGCATCGTTTAAAATACGTTTCGCGCCGACCTCTGTGCCGCTTTTATCGCCTACTACGTCTACTTTGGTAATGATTGCAGAACCCCATGACAGTTCATGGAAATTTCTAATCGTCGCCCACACTGTTTCGATAGGTGCATGAATGACGGTTGAGTTATAACATTGTCCCATTTTTATCTCCGTTAGACTGTGAAATTTAAAAACTTAATAACTCGTAAATACAGGCACTAAAAAAAGCGGCTATCGGCAAGGTTAAAACCCACGACAAAGCAATTTCAGAAACCACTTTCACATTTGCTTGTCGAGTAATCGCACCGATACCAAACACCGCACCGACCGAAACGTGTGTGGTTGAAACAGGAACGCCTAATTGACTGGCAAAAATAACCAAAAAAGCCGTGACCAGATTGGCAGAAAAGCCTTGCCCATGATTCAGTGAGGTGATTTTTTTGCCCATCGTTTCTGCGATGTTGCGTGAATGCAATACACCGCCGATGGCAATCGCGATGCCAACGACTAACAAACCCGTCTGCATTTCCAAAGCATGAGCCGCCATTAAAATCGCCATGATTTTCGGTGTGTCATTTAAACCCCGCGCAAAACACACCAAGCCTGCACTCAAATAATGAAAATTGTCTAATAATTTTTGGCTGTTGATTTTCCAGACCGTGCCTGCATAACGCTGGCTACAGACCGCTTCGCTATCAATACTCGCGTCTATGCTAGTGATAGTGGTCATGGCAAAGCAAGATACAGGTTGCGCAATCGGCACAATGGTTTCTGTTTGTCCGACACACAGGCAAAATTCTTTACGGATACCCAGTTGAATGCGTATGGCTTTGAATAAAAAGTAAACGCCTGCGGCTAACACAACCGCTATTAACGGACTGACTACTAACGGAAGAAAAAAAGCCGTTCCCAATACTGACACATTAATGTCAGCACCTACCGCCATAAGACCCGCGCCCACTAACGCGCCTGTTAAACTGTGCGTTGTCGAAATAGGAAAACCTTTTAAGGCGGCAACCAACACGGTGATGCCTGCACCGATTGATACGGCTAATAAAAACTCAGGTGAAAGTGCAACGGCATCAGGAACTAAGCCTTTACCTGAAAAATTTTTCAACAATTTTTCAGCTAAAAAAATAGAACAAATAGACCCTGCAAAAGCCGTTATTGTTGCCCAACTGATGGCATTGCGATAACTACTCGTGCCACTCCCAAACAAGGTGGCAACGCCTTTAAAATTATCATTTGCGCCGTTGGCATACGCTAGAAAGCAGGTAGCAATGATTAATATGCTTAAGAAAGTCATGTTGAATCCTTGTTATTGCCACAGGATAAGCAGTTATCGTGGTCTTTCAATAAAAATAAGGCAATACACGCCGCTAGCATGGGCCATGCGGTGAAAAACAATAAATGTCCTGCTTCATAAGGCGATAAATATTGCTTGAATGACGACAAGGTTGAGACCGCATGAAAAACTAACACCGCGCCATAGGTGTATTTTTTATACAGACCACAAACAAATAACAGCAGAACAATGATTTCAAATGCCGCGACTGCGTACATCACCTCATGCCCTAAGCCTGAGAGAAAATAAAATTTTTCATACACTTTTGCGGCGTGGTCAGGATTGACAAATTTATCCACTGTCCACATCAGCATGACTAAAAATACACTCAGTCTTAATAAAACCAGTGACAGTTCTAATTTTTGTTTTTGATTAATCATCTGCCGACCTGCCCAAAATAGCTCCCTGTTGCATTAAATCCGCCAAAGTTGCAACGCCAAAAGAAAATAGCGCGGACGGTTCCGGGTGTTGTAACTCGGCGGCGATTTGCTGTATTGCTTCGCGGACGGTGTAGCTGTCATCAGTGTTTTGCAAAATCTCTACTAAGCGCGCAGTTGCAGGGTTCAATTCAATAAACTGCACGACATCCTCCTTGTCCCGAAACCCTAAAATATGCGTGGCCTGTTCCGGGGGCGTCGTCGCTTGGTGGTTCTCATTGATGCGCTGTACCGGATAGGCATAATGCAGTAGCTGCAACACTGGCGTGAACACAGGATGACAGTTAAGCCAGTCATTAACGCTACTCTCGTACTGAACAGCGGGTTCGGCATCGGTAATCGCCAATATCAGATCTATCCACTCAAAATGCGCGAATTCCAGCAAATACGGCAGTCCGGTATGATTGACCCATTCGGCCTGCAAGTACCGGATAAATTCATCGGGGATTTGCCGGTAATAAGGCGACAAGCAACGATGCCGGGCAATAAAACTTTTAAGCAGCTGTTGCCAAGCCTTTTCGCCTAAAATCGCGTGAGTAACTGGGAAGCACGTTGTTAAACTGTCATTGAATTTGTTGTACAGCAAATCAACATAAATCGCCACGCCTTGCTGGGCAAAACCTGTTGGCAAAGGTTGTTGTCCGGGGTTGCGCAAATGCGCTAAGAATTGCCGCTGCACGGCTTGAAAGGCCATCATGTTCTTGCTCCGAAACGCTGTTGTAAGCTGGCGATCTGTTCAACTTCCACCACCAAATCCGCTAACGGCGGCATATTAAAATCCCGCTCCAATAAGGTCGGAAACACGCCGAAAGTCTGATAAGCAACCTCCAATAATTGCCAAACCGGATCACAAGCCGCTTGTCCGTGCGTGTCGATAATGACCCCTGATTTATCCAAGTCATGCCCGGCCACATGCCCATAAACAATGCGTTCGCCGCATAAGCCTTTTAAAAAGGCGGTCGCATCGTAACCATGATTAACGCTGTTAACGTAAATGTTGTTTACGTCCAAATGAAACAGACAATCGGCTTCTGTTAATACCGCATTGATGAAGGTCAATTCGTCCATTTCCGCTAACGGCGGCGTGACGTAATAAGAGGCGTTTTCCAGCGCAATAGGGCGTTCAAGAATATCTTGTGCAAGTCGCATCCGGTCAGCCACATGACGCACCGATTCCTCGGTAAAGGGGATCGGGTAAAGGTCGTAATGATGGCCTTCATCGCTGCAAAAGCTTAAGTGCTCGGTGTACAGCGCAAAATCATGCTCATCGAGAAACGTTTTCATGCGTTGCAAAAATGCTATATCCAGCGGTGCTGGGCCGCCAATGGATAAGGAAAGGCCATGCGCTACGAAAGTATGTTGCTCCGTGTAGGCACGAAAAGCCTTGCCCAACCGGCCGCCAATATCGATCCAATTTTCAGGTGATACTTCAAAAAATTTAATGGCATCGGGAACGCCCGATTCCAGAGCCGGTAACAACTCTCGGCGTAGCCCTAAGCCCGCACCACTGATAGCAAATGTGTTCATTTGTGTGCCTTCAGCGGTTTAAAACCAGTGTAAAAGCCAATGGGCGATTGCCGCCAAGGCAAGCAGCATCATACCGCCCATCATCATTTTTTCATGAATACATAGGCCTTTTTTGGCACTGCATTGGCCATTCAGATTGCACATGAGCGACATAATGTTTTCCTTATCTAAGGTTTTTAATAGTGGTAAGCCGCCAGAAAAAATGATCTGGCGGCTTGATAGAGGTGTTACTTTTTGCCGCTACAACCGCCTTCTTTCATTTTTTCTTCAGGTTTGGCAGCGCCGCTACAGCCGCCTTCTTTCATTTTGTTGGCACCGCATTTGCCTTCACCGCACTTGCCTTCCTTCAGTTTGCCGCTGCAACCAGCTTCAGGTGTTTTTGTATCGGCTTCGGCAAGCACTTGTGCGCCACTGATTTTTTGCAGTCCAAAAGGATTTTCTTGCGCGTTAACCATTGGGCTTGCGGTTAATATTGTTACCATTGCGCCGCCAAGTGTTAGAGCTAAGTTTTTTTTGTTCATGGTTTTAAGTCCCGTAGTTTGAATTAAATGGATTACAGAAAAGCATGTTTGCCTTCCTGCCTTATCAGTCGGAGTAAGGGGGTATTTGTTACACTCGGTGTTCAAGTTTTTTTGGCTTGACTGAAGTGAACCCAGATAAGTTAAGGTGTTCCCGTTAATGGCGTTGGGGCTTACACAGCAGTACTTATGGCTGTATGCCTGATTTTGTGGGGCTCTATAAAATCAAGAATGCGGGTTATGTGGTTATGTTTAGCCTGTAAACCTGTGGTGGCGAATCGGCAATTTATGCGCGGCTTGGTAAGCGTTCATCGTGGACAAAATTATGGCTCCCCACCACCTATCAGTTACAGATTTAGCTGTTCAAATAGAATCACAAGCTGTTGGTCTTGCATCAACTGGAAATCGATTTTTACCATTTTCTACAAACTGATAGGTGGTAAAATCATGGGCTGCAAACTTTAACATCTCGGCCTTATCTTATCGCCAGGGCGGGTTTAAGCCAGCGTATTTGGCTGCAAAGTCGGATGTGGCTATCCAAAGATTGGCAGTAATGTACGTTGAAAAGTTAATGTGCTGCTTCACTATCGGCAGATGCAAGGGGTGCTGATGCAGCACATTGTTTATAGTTTGTTTTTTATTGCCATGAAGATAATGAAGGGAAAAGAATTGGGTGCTTTGTGAGCGGTCTCAATATCACAGATGAACTCAATGCGGCCATATCTTCAAGTCCTTCATACGCTTGATGGTAAAAAATAAATGGCATTTTTTGAATCAGTACCTGATTCAGGAAATGCCAACATACCGATTGGCAACTATATTTTTATAAAAACGGGATAATGACGATGGAAATACTATTAATTGGTGCGGTGCTGATGATTTTTGCGGTATTGGCTTCGGCTTGGCTGATGACTTTTGCCCGCTGGTTCCCGATTAAGGGCATTGATGGCGAGTTTCTGACCGACTACAAAACCTTAATCAGGGCGCATATCGATTTTGCCTTAATGGCGTTGTTCTGCCTGGGGTTTTATGCGGTCAAAGTGCCGTTATCGGTAACCGCCTGCTGGCTGGTGGTAATCGGCGGCCTTGCCAATCCCTGCGTCTTTGTTGTTGCCGCCTTTGATCCTAACTTTTGGGAAAAACCCCATTGGAAAGTATATTCTGCCATCAGCTTTATTATCACGACGATAGGCTTCGGCTGGGTCAGCATCAGCTTATTGGATTACGCGCTGTAAGCAAATAGCTGGGTTTTACTGGGCGTACGGGTGAAAAATAATCAGAAAATCGCTTACTTTTATCCTACGTATATAAGCTAACAATAATAAAACGGGGAACACAATGCCGGTCGATATTTTACTGACGGTAATCGCAACATCGGTTATTCAATCTATTTTTGGGGTGGGCGTTTTATTGTTCGGCACGCCGCTATTGCTGTTACTAGGCTACGGCTTTGTCGATGCGCTGGGTGTGTTGCTGCCGGTTTCTATCTCTATCAGCGCCTTACAAGCACTCCGGCACTATGACGCTATTGATACCGGGTTTTATAAAAAGCTACTGATGTACTGTATCCCTTTCGTCGTGGTATTTTTAGTTCTGGTGACTACGGTCAAAATCAATATCAGCCTGCTTATTGGCGCGGTGTTGATTTTTGTCGCATTCAGGAATTTTTCAAGTACCATTGAAAACACGCTACAAAAGGTGGTCAAGTATGAAAAAATTTACCTGATGGCTATGGGGGTGGTTCATGGGTTGAGCAATTTGGGCGGCTCGCTGTTAACGGTGCTCGTGTACAGTAAACAATACCCAAAAGACAAAATGCGTGTGACCACGGCGGTCAGTTATGGCACATTCGCCCTGTTTCAGTTGGCGACGTTATTTGTTGTCGGCAGCGAATTTAGCCTGTCGTTTGCAGACAGGATAAGTTTTGTTCAAATCGCTGTCGCCGTGTTCCTGTTGACTGAAGAGCTGCTTTACAACGAAATCGACAATGAAAAATACACTAAGATATTTGCCGTATTTTTGTTTGCATCCGGTATCTTGTTAATCGCAAAATCCCTATAAATCTGGAGATAAAAATGAAAGACTTGGTTAAAAAGCTGTTGAATTATTTTCTAATCGGCGCCTTAGCCGTCATTCCCATTGTGGTTATTTTGCAGATTATGATTTTTGTTAAAGACCGGGTTTCCGATTTATTCCGCCTGGTTTACGGCTATGCTGACAGTTACCTTTATACGACGCTGGTTTTTGCGGTCAGCTTTATTATTCTGGTGTATATCGGGCATAAACTGGTACAAGAAGGCCGCTCCTGGGTGATTGCCGCATTTGACCGTATTATCGACAGGATACCGTTATTAAATACGGTGTACCGGGTGCTTAAAAAAGTAATCAATATGTTCTCATCGCATGACCGCACCCTTGCCAAGGAAGTGGTTTATGTCGAATACCCCAAAGACGGTCTTTGGGTGCCCGCCTACGTCACCAACAGGCTTGATGATAAATATGTTTTGTTTGTGCCCACCTCGCCTAACCCAACCTCAGGTTTTACCGTGATCGTCGATAAATCGAAAATAGTCAAATCGGACATGAATATTGAAGAGGCCAGTAGTTTTGTTATTAGCGTCGGTGTTGATTACAATAAATCGGCAGAAATGAAGAAATTAGCTTAATCCCCTATCGACTCCCTGAGGGGGTGTTGATTCTTAATAATGTCACAGATTAAAATCACCCCCCCGTAATTTTTT
>JBLRXA010000010.1:0-36589 GCA_047920955.1 Methylobacter sp.
GTATTTATAAGTCTAAGGATGAGCTGCCAAAAGTTCTTGGTGGACTAGGGATTGCTATTGTATCAACATCAAATGGTGTCATGACCGACAGAGCTGCTCGTTCGATTGGCCACGGTGGCGAAGTTATTTGTACTGTTTGTTAAGGTGTAGGTCAGGTTATGTCAAGAATTGCAAAAGCTCCAGTTATTATCCCAAGTGGTGTGGATATAAAACTAGAGGGTAATAATGTGACCGTAAAGGGAAGTAATGGTCAATTGTCTTATGATATTAATTCAGCCGTTAGTCTTGGTATTACTGATAATGTAATTCAAGTTGAATGGGATAAGGATGATAAAAAAGCGACTGCTCAGGCTGGAACGGCTAGAGCAATCGTAAACAACATGGTTGTTGGTGTCTCTGCAGGATTTGAGAAGAAATTGACTTTGATTGGTGTTGGTTACAGGGCTCAAGCTAAGGGAAATATACTTAACTTGGCGCTTGGCTTTTCTCATCCTATTGATTTTGAAGTTCCGGTTGGCGTCTCGGTTGAAACGCCGAGTCAAACAGAAATAGTTATTAAAGGAACTGACAAACAGTTGGTTGGTGAAATTGCTGCAAAAATTAGGGCTTATCGTCCGCCAGAACCTTATAAAGGTAAAGGCGTCAGATATGCTGAAGAGCATGTTGCAAGAAAAGAAGCTAAGAAGAAGTAAGGTAGCGTAATGGATAAGAAACAATCTCGTATGAAGCGCGCATTGAAGTTGCGTAGCAAAATTAAGCAATTAAGTGTGACACGTTTGTCAATTCATAAAACCTCGCAACATATTTATGCGCAGGTCATCAGTGCAGACGGGGCGACAACTTTAGCAAGCGCCTCAACAACGCAAGCTGATATTAAGTCAGCAGTAAAAAATACCGGCAATATAAATGCTGCCGCAGAAGTAGGTAAGTTTATTGCCCAAAAAGCAATTGCTGCCGGAGTTTCTGAGGTTGCATTTGATCGATCCGGGTTTAAGTATCATGGTCGTGTTAAAGCATTGGCCGATGCGGCACGTGAAGCCGGTTTGAAATTTTAGGGGAATAAGATGTCTACAGCACCTTCACAGGTTAGTGCAGATGGTTTGCAAGAAAAGTTAGTTAACGTAAGACGCGTTGCAAAAGTTGTTAAAGGCGGTAGGGTTTTTGGTTTCACTGCGCTTACAGTCGTTGGTGATGGTGAAGGCAGAGTCGGTTACGGTGTTAGTAAAGCCCGCGAAGTGCCTATTGCAATACAAAAGTCTTTAGAGCAGGCGCGCAAGAATATGCGTAAGGTTTCCTTAAAAGGTGACACACTGCAATATCCTATTATGAATACAACTGGGGCGGCTAAGGTTTACATGCAGCCTGCTTCTGAAGGTACGGGTATTATCGCCGGTGGAGCGATGAGAGCTGTATTTGAAGTGGTTGGGGTACATAACGTACTGGCTAAGTGTATCGGAACAAGTAATCCTATTAATGTTGTTAGAGCAACTATTAATGGTCTTACCGGTATGCACAGTCCTAGCCAAATAGCTGCGAAACGCGGCTTATCAGTTGAACAAATTATTGGGTAGTAGCGATGGCTGGCAATAAAATAAGTGTTACGATGATAAAAAGCAAATTTGGCCGTTTACCGAGGCATCAAGCTTGCTTAAAAGGGTTAGGATTACGCAAAATCAATCAGACGGTTGTTGTGCTTAATACCCCCGAAAACAGAGGTATGATAAATAAAGTATCGTACATGTTAAAATTCGAGGAAGTGTAATGTTTTTAAATACTATCAGTTCCAGTGAAGGCGCTCGAAAAAAATCAAAGCGAGTGGGTCGTGGTATAGGCTGCACGTTAGGTAAAACTTGTGGAAGAGGGCATAAAGGCCAAAAAGCGCGTAGTGGCGGCTTTCATAAAGTTGGTTTTGAAGGCGGACAGATGCCTTTGCAGCGTAGATTGCCTAAGGTCGGATTTACTTCATTGATGAGCAAGTATTCTGCTGAAGTTAGATTGCACGAGCTAAATAATCTAAATGCTGATGTCATCGATCTTAAGGTCTTGATTGATGCTAATATTGTTCCCGTATTCACCAAAAAAGCAAAAATAATAAAGTCTGGCGAGTTGACCAAAGCTGTCGTTATTAAAGGTATTAATGTGACTGGTGGTGCTAAGCAATCTATTGAAGCTGCTGGCGGCAAAGTAGAGGTCTAAGTGAGTACTCCAAGAGCTCAGGTGGCTGGCAAAGTAGGTGGTTTTTCAGAGCTTAAGGCTAGATTGCTTTTTGTTCTGGGGGCATTTTTCGTGTACAGAGTCGGGGCTCATATCCCTGTGCCAGGTATAGACCCTAAGGCACTTGCTGTTATGTTTGAGCAACAAAGCGGCTCCATATTGGATATGTTCAATATGTTCTCGGGTGGCGCTTTGATGCGTTTAAGTCTGTTTGCTTTAGGTATCATGCCTTATATTTCTGCATCCATTATTATGCAGCTGATGACGGTTGTCGTTCCGGCAATGGAGCAATTGAAAAAAGAAGGCGAGTCTGGTCGGCGTAAGATTTCCCAGTACACGCGTTTTGGTACTGTTGTGTTGGCGACTTTTCAGGCAATTGGTATTTCTCTGGCATTGCAAAATCAAACGGCTGGTGGGCTTTCTGTTGTTTTGACTCCAGGCATGGGCTTTGTTGTTATTACCACTGTTACACTGGTTACCGGAACTATTTTTCTGATGTGGCTGGGTGAGCAGGTGACCGAGCGCGGTATTGGCAACGGTATATCGTTGATTATCTTTGCCGGTATTGTATCTGGATTGCCTAAGGCGATTGGTGGAACTTTAGAGCTGGCAAGAACGGGTGAAATGAATGGCGCTTTTATTATCTTGTTGTTCTTGCTTTCAATTTCAGTGACCGCGTTGGTTGTGTTTGTTGAAAGAGGGCAGAGAAGGATTCTTATCAACTATCCCAAAAGGCAGCAAGGTAGAAAAATGTATGCTGGACAAAGTAGTTTTTTGCCTTTAAAGCTTAATATGGCGGGCGTAATACCTCCTATTTTCGCATCGAGCATTATCTTGTTTCCTGCGACTATTGCTGGTTGGTTTGGTAATACTGAAGGCTTTTCTTGGCTTCAGGATGTTGCGACTATGTTATCCCCAGGCCAGCCTGTGTATGTGATGTTTTATGCGACGGCTATTATCTTCTTTTGCTTCTTTTATACCGCTTTAGTATTTAACTCAAAAGAAACCGCTGACAACTTAAAAAAATCCGGTGCGTTTTTGCCAGGAATAAGGCCGGGTATTCAAACCAGTTCTTATATTGATAAGGTGATGACTCGACTAACCTTAATTGGTGCGTTTTACATCACACTTGTCTGTTTACTGCCTGAGTTTTTGATTGTTTACTGGAATGTTCCTTTCTATTTTGGCGGAACATCTTTATTGATTATTGTTGTGGTTGTGATGGATTTCATTTCTCAAATGCAAACTCATGTTATGTCCCAACAGTATGATGGCTTGATGAAAAAAGCTAATCTGAAAAAATAAATTATTGCACAAGAGCAATCTAGGAGTTTAGTTGTGAAGGTTCGTGCCTCTGTTAAAAAAATTTGTAGAAAATGTAAGGTTGTAAAAAGAAATGGTGTTGTTAGAGTTATCTGTGAAGACGGAAAACATAAACAACGACAAGGATAATAATTGTTGCGTCATAATTAATGCAGTGCTATAATTTGGCGCTTTACTTTAGAGTGCTACCAAGGGGAGTATCTAGATGGCACGTATTGCCGGGATAAATATACCAGATCATAAACATGCGGTAATTGCTTTAACTGCTATTTATGGTGTTGGTCGTCAAACTGCAAGTGAAATTTGCGTTGAAGTAGGTGTATTGCCTTCGACAAAAATAAAAGAACTGACTGAAGAGCAATTAGAAGCTATTCGTAATGTGGTTTCCAAGATGACAGTGGAAGGTGATCTGCGTCGTGAAGTTTCTATGAATATCAAGCGTTTGATGGATCTGGGTTGCTATCGCGGAATAAGACATCGTAGAGGATTGCCTTTAAGAGGGCAGAGAACGAGAACAAATGCTCGTACTCGGAAAGGCCCGCGCAAGGCAATCAGAAAATAAGATATTCCTTTAAGAGGTTGAAGTAAATGGCGAGTCAAAATCGTTCTAGAAAACGTATAAAAAAAGAAGTTGTGGATGGTATAGTTCATGTCCATGCTTCTTTTAATAACACAATCATAACTATCACAGATAGGAAAGGAAATGCCCTTTCTTGGGCTACATCTGGAGGATCGGGCTTTCGTGGATCCAGAAAAAGCACACCATTTGCTGCTCAGGTTGCAGCTGAAAAAGCTGGTTCAGTAGCTTTAGAATTTGGTATGAAAAACCTAGATGTTATGATTAAGGGTCCAGGTCCAGGTCGCGAGTCAGCAGTGCGCTCCCTGAATAATTTGGGTTTTAAAATTAATAACATTGTTGATGTGACGCCAATACCACATAATGGTTGTCGTCCGCCGAAAAAACGCCGCGTATAAAAATCTGGAGTAGTTTGTTATGGCAAGATATCTTGGGCCTACCTGTAAATTAAGTCGAAGAGAAGGGACTGATCTGTTTTTAAAAAGCAGAGGCAAGTCTTTAGAAAATAAATGTAAATTAGACCAGCGTCCTGGTCAGCATGGCAGCAAGCGCGCAAGAAGCTCTGACTATGCGCTTCAGTTAAGAGCTAAGCAACGTTTGCGTAGAATATACGGCATATTAGAAAAGCAATTTAGAAATTACTATAAATCTGCCGATTTAAAGAAAGGTGCAACAGGCCAGAACTTGTTAAATCTTTTAGAGTCCAGATTAGATAATGTTGTTTACCGTATGGGATTTGCTTCTACTAGAGCCGAAGCTAGGCAATTGGTTAGTCACAAATCTATTCAGGTTAATAATGTACTGATTAATGTGCCTTCTTATCAGGTTTCTCCTGGTGATGTTTTAGCTGTTAGAGAAAAAGCAAAAAAACAACAACGGATTGTTGATGCTTTGTCTGTTACTGAGCAATATGGCTTCCCATCTTGGGTCGACGTCAATTCTAAAGCAATGTCAGGTACATTTAGTTCTCTGCCGGATCGTGTTGATTTGGGTAGTGATATAAATGAACAATTAGTGGTTGAGCTTTACTCTAAATAATCGTGGTTTTGAGGGATATAAATGCAGAATTCTATTTCTGGCTTGCTGAAGCCTCGATTAGTTGAGGTCGTAAGTAAAACACCTAATCATTCTAAGATTGTTATTGAACCATTTGAGAGAGGCTTTGGGCATTCTATCGGAAATGCATTGCGACGCGTCCTTTTATCTACAATTCCAGGCTGTGCGGTCACCGATGTTGAGATTGAGGGCGTTCTTCATGAATACACCACTATAGAGGGTGTTCAAGAAGATGTGATTGATATCTTACTTAATCTTAAGAAGTTAGCCATTGTGCTTCATTCTAAAGATGAAGTTGAGTTGACCCTTTCAAAGCACGGTGCCGGTTGTGCGACTGCTGCCGATATTACGTTGCCGCATGATGTTGAAATTATCAATCCTGATTTGGTTATCGCTAATCTGACCCAGGCTGGTGTTTTAAATATGAAGATTAGGGTGCGTCGCGGAAGAGGCTATGAGCCTGTTAGCGTTCGTAAATCTAATGCAGAACATAACGCTGTTGTGGGTGCGCTTCAGTTGGATGCGGCCTATAGCCCTATTGTCAAAGTTGCTTATCAGGTTGAAAGTACGCGTGTTGAACAACGCACTAATTTGGATAAATTAATAATTGAGCTGGAAACAAACGGAACTGTTGATCCGGAAGAAACTATTAAACTTGCGGCTACGATACTTCACGACCAACTGTCTGTTTTTGTCGACTTTGAAAAAGTAAATGATCAGCTTGCCGAGGAAGAGGTTGAAGTTGAAGAAATATTCGATCCTGTTCTTCTTCGTCCTGTAGATGATCTTGAATTAACGGTGCGTTCCGCTAATTGTTTAAAAGCCGAAAATATTTTTTATATTGGGGATTTAATTCAACGAACCGAAGTTGAATTATTAAAAACCCCAAATCTTGGAAAAAAATCTTTAACAGAAATTAAAGACATTCTGGCTTTGAAAGGTTTATCTCTAGGTATGAAATTAGAGAACTGGCCGCCTGACAATCTTGCGGATCAAACTCACGCAATAACACAACACTAACATTAGGTCTTCTTACAATGAGACATCGTAAATCCGGAAGAAAATTCAACATGAATAGCAGCCATCGTAAGGCGCTATTCAGTAACATGGTTAGTTCATTATTTAAACATGAATTAATAAAAACAACTTTGCCCAAAGCTAAAGAATTAAGAAGTTACGCTGAGCCTTTGATTACGTTGTCGAAAGAAGATAGTGTAGCAAAAAGACGTATGGCTTTTGCTAAATTGCGTGATCGTGACGTCGTGACTAAGCTTTTTAATGAGCTGGGTCCGCGTTATAAAAACAGGGCAGGCGGTTATTTACGCATTATGAAATGTGGATTTAGGGCGGGTGATGATGCGCCTATGGCCTATGTTGAGCTCGTAGACAGACCTTCTGTTACTAACGATTAATTCCCCGCTGTATCATTCCACGTTTGAGTGCCCGACGCTTATACAAATTGTTGAATAAATACTTATGTATAACGATGGGTGCTCAGCTTTGTTAAATGACCAAACGTCCAGATCAATCAGTATAGATACCGGAATTGATAAAGATACACGCTAATTAATTTGTGCCGCATATTGTGTATCGGGCAATTGGAAAAATGATATTATTTTCTTATATTTTTTTTGCAAAGAAGCTAAAGCTGAACGTAATCGTTTCTTCAAATCCACTTTATGGCTCTTCCGTATTTCGCGGGGTATCTACTACATGTAGATGTTGCATATTAGGAGAAGCGATATTGTTGTAATTTTTCTCTCTAATACCAATATGTTGTCGCCCAGCCGTTTTCATGAATCTCCCCCAAATATCTATATATAGATTTGACCACGTGAAATAAGGAAGAGCCAAAAAAATTGGGTTACAGCGTTTTCAAATTGCCTTAGTAACATTCATCAGTGCAAGATGTGGAGCACAAACCTAGGTTTGTGCTCAATTATCTAACTAATCGATATTGAAGCAGCTGTATATATCTATATGTGTGAATTTTTAATAGTTCTGGCATCTATACTTGTCAAGCCACAAGATGCGCGTGGGCTTGTCGGTGTGGGCGGCATAAACGACCTGAGCCAGGTAGAATTATTGGGGGTTTGACATTACAACGCTGATAAAAGAGCCCTAAAACGGCCAAACAAGTTTCTGTTGCCTTCATTAAATTTAATACCTCCCATATTTTTGGCAAGATATTTCAGATCATGGGCAATTTTTGAATTAGCCGCCGATTCACAGAGCGGAACGCCCAAATTTGACGCGCTGGCGACACGTTCAAAATCATTGGCGATGATATAAACCTTATCATGATTCACCATATTTTTTAAATCCTCTATCCGCAAACTGTTTTTTGCATCATAGCGATTAAGCGCAATTGATATTCTTTCCAGCGGAATATCAAGGTCTTTATTTAATATCTGGATCAAGCGCCGACCATCCCTAAATTGAGCGAGACTCTGTTGAATAACCAAGGTGATCTGATCCGCCTGTTCCATAATCGTACTGGATACCGGATCAATGAGTCGGGGCAAATCAACCACGATCTGACTGTAATTCATTTTTAGTAATGTCAATAGCTTTTTTAAATGGGTTATATTGATTTCTCCCGGCAATAAAATATCCGATGGTGACGGTAATAACAGGCTCAAATTATGATTATATTTTGACATATACGCCTCTAATGATATGGGATCCAAATCGTCTACCGCATGCAGTGCTTCGGTAATCGTATATTTGGGAATCCTATCAAAATTAAGTCCAACTGAACCGAATTGCAAATCAAGATCAACCAGCGCCACTTTCGAATCGCTGTATTTTGATAAAACATAGGCTATATTGCTGGCGATGAAGCTGGCACCACTACCGCCTTTAGCATTAATTACCGCATTTAAACGCCTGACATTGTTATTATAACTATGAGCAATTGTTTTTTTTATTTTACAAAATACGCCATCCAGTTTATTTTCATAATCGTTAGCATCAATAAAATCTTTAACACCGGCGCGAATAGCCAGACTTAATAAGTCCACATTGGTCTGGTCGCCGACGATAATAATAGCGGATTTATTGCTATCAATATCATTCAGAGCTTGCAATTCTTTTAAGCCATTAGTCGTTAAATTGATAATGACTATACTGTGTTCATCTTGTGTATATTGACTGATAGAATCGATTATTGCCGGTGTGCAGATAACCTTGCTTTTAATATCATCCGAATAGGAAAGAATAGCATGCTGTTTTTCAAGCGTAAGCTCATCAGCACCGATTAGTATCAAATTTATTTTATTGTCTATCATGTTATTTTTTTGTTACCTCGTTGCTAGGCGTTGTGTTTATGGTTAAAAATTACACCTGGATGCACTTATTGGATCGCCTGGATAGGTTGGAACAGCACCCAGGCTTTCTGTCGGTAAAATAGTGGTAAATTCCGGTGCCGATATAGATCTTCCCCATAAAGGAATCATTAATTGGTGCATATAACCAACAATCGTGACCTCGGCAAACTTTATCAAGGTTGAATTAGTCTCGTTATTACCCGCCTGATTTAAATAGCGCACAGTGACCATATCCGGCGTCAAACCACTAATAATCGGACTGCTTCCTAATGAGCCGGAAATAACATCATAAATGGCAACTTGTTTTGGTACCGAGCTTTGATAAGGACAAATAACCGCCATCCGCGCGCCTCGGCGGGTGGCTTCGGTCAAGGCGTTCCAGACAAACAAAGCCCGGCTGAATTCGATGATGGCAAATAGTATGGCAAAAAACAGCAACGCAATCATCACGAACTCGACCGTTTCAGCGCCTTTCTGTTTATGTTTATTAATCATTGGGCGAACCTCATTACGCTGCTGGCACGAAGTGTCATAACTGCCGGAACACTGCCACCTGTGACCATCGCCACCAGCCCATTCAGGGCATTGCCTAACATAAAATTGGAATCATAGCCGACAACTGCTACCTGAACATGCTGAGCGATTGGGTTGGTTATGACTATATTGGCTACAGTAAGGCCGGGGACTACAGATGCCCCGTTACCTGTCGTATTGCCAAAAACAGCCAGATTTTTGGCATTGGTTATATCAGCGGCTGTATTAGCATTATTGACTGCAACATCCGACAAATAACGGCTAGCCACTTGCACCGATTTACTCACTGCGTTAAGTCGATAAAACATAACGCCGAATTCAGATACCATGATGATCAGCAATAACAACAGGGGCACTAGCATCGCAAACTCTACCGTTGACGTGCCTTTTTGTTTAATCAGGCTCATGAGTCGTTACTCCCAGGGCTTTTAAATAAGACAATTTTGTAGGGGCCGTTTAATACCGGATTGTCGGGGCTCCATGTGCCGTTTTGTAGGCAAGAGCCAATAAACTCAACCATAATTTTCTTTTCCGAACCTTGCTGTATTGCTCGTTCGGTTAAAAACACGCAGCCTGTTCCTACTTTTGGTATATCTGAATTACCATTTTGTAGGCCTCGGCAATCACCAAGTGGAACAGCTATTACTCTTCTATTATTGCCTGCTTCACTGGTTTTATACTGGGTATAAGCAGGCGCGGAAGAATATTCAGTTGTTTGGGTATCTGAATCAAATCTGCAATCAAAACCTTGCCTAACATTACCCCAGGTATACCCCGGCTTGGTATTTAAAATATTGCCGTTAGTACAAGTATTACGATACCCCGGATCGCCTGCTTGTCCGCACAAAGCGTCTCTTATATCTTTTCCTCCCTGCAAACCATCCAAATCCAGCAGGTTATAATTGCCAGACTCTAAAGAATTTTCAGGGCAATCAGCGGTGTTGCCATTGCAAGCGATTACTAAACTTCTTATCTCGCCTATGGCATAACCGTAACAAGCATTATCACTACAGTCTGTATCTAATGGTTCTATATTTTCGATGTCTGAAGGCATATCAGCACACATAACAAAAGGCGCAAGCGAGCAATTATTCCCAACTGGCCCAGCAGTCGCAATGGCCGGAACCGGCATATCATCACTAAACTGTTCTAAAATCCTGATTAACACTGGCGTTACCTGCAACATATTCGTCGAGGTGACTCTAACAAAGGCAAACTTATCTGATGCGGGATTAAAAGCCCCCCAAGGCTCTAATGTTCTGGAATAGTCAAATACCAGATCGGCGCTGTTCAACCCGCTTAGTTCGTCATTACCCGACGCAGCTTTAAATTGATCAAATGTTGCCCTTCCAGCGATATTGGCATTTGCTATATTGTGTGTAATATCTCGATTAATCGCTATTGCCGCACTGAGCGCCGTAGCATCAAGCGCATTTTGCAGACGGGTTTTATTGACGAACACATGGCCGAAATCCAGCGCCAAACCCATTATTAGCAGCAATACCGGCAAGGCAATGGCTACTAAAACAACGATTGCGCCACGTTGTTTTTTTGGATAATTTAGTTTCATTAACTTACACCTATAATATATCTGCTATTGCCCAACCACACTTGGATCAAAAGTAACCCCCTCTTTACCCTGCTCCAGCCTTTCCGACGCACCTTCGCGATAAGCCCTGATAACACTTTCGGCCTTGCGTCCATCCAGCGTCAGAACGGGCTTGTCGTCCTGACCATGCTCAGGATACAACGTCTGCTGCTTAACCATATTCCTGACCGCATTACCAAAATTTTGATCGACGACAACTGGGTGCGAATTCCACTCGGCGCAACCTGTCACCAGCGTCAACACCACTAAACCTGCTTTATTTAACGTTTGCATTATTGTCCCCTATCCATTAATTGCTGACCGTATTCGCCATCAAGACCGCCTTTGTTGGCGACAGCATTGACATCATCTTTTAGCCAACGGTTTCTGACTTTTCTCGATTCGGTTCTGCCCAAGACATAAAAATCGACATCGTCCGGCGGCACAAAGCTATCGGTGGGCAATTGCGCATTCTGTGCCAGCACCGGTTTGGCCAGCCGGGGCGTGACAAAAATCACCAGTTCCGTTTGCTGGTTCAAGAATTTTGAACTGCGGAATAACGCGCCCAAGCCCGGTATGTCGCCCAGCCCCGGAAACTTGTTCACATTTTCGCGGAGTTTGTCGCTGATTAACCCGGCAATGCTCATGGTTTGGCCGTCCGCCAGTTCCAGTGTGCTGCTGGCTTCGCGCTTGGTTAATGAGGGTATGGAAAATTGGGTATTGGTATCGCCCGCTTGCGCGATAATCGCCGCATCTTCCGACAGTTCGCTGACACTGACATTCATGTTCAGGTTAATGCGCCCCGAATCAAGCACCACCGGGACAAACTTTAAGCCAATGCCGAATTCTTTAAATTGAATGGTAATGGTGCCCCCGCCAACCGCGCCCCCTTGCGGCACCGGAATCGGGAATTCGCCGCCTGAGATGAAGGTCGCCGCCTGCCCAGACAACGTGGTTAGCGTCGGTTGCGCCAGGATTTTTGCCAACTGTTGGTCATTGGCGGCATCAATGGTCAGGTTAAACAAAAATTCACCGCTGATCGCCTGCAAAAAAACAGCCGCAGCATTGAAACTGTGCGGGCTTAGCAAACCGCCGATACCCAATGGATTGGCGCTGCCGCCGCCGCTAACCGTGCCTATCGAAAAGGCATCGGACACTTGCAGGGCGCTAAATTTAATGTTCAGCCCCTTGATGAGCTTCCGGTCTATTTCGGCTATTTTTACGTCCAGCATCACCTGCTGGGCGCCGCCGACATTGATTAGGTTGATTACCCTCGGCGCATTGGCCCTGCTTGAGCCTGAACTGCCGCTGGCCGATGCGCCAGTTGCTTGCCCGGCGTCTTGGCTGCCTTGGCCGCCTACAGCACCGCCGCCCATGCCGCCGCGTTGCAGCGGCAAATAGCTTTGCGCCAAATCAAGTGCCGCCTGCATCGCTGCCGGTGTGCTGACTTCGCCGCTTAACACAATATTCCGTTGCGATGAGCGGGCGGCGATTTTTTCATGCGGCAGCAACTGATACAACTGGGCTTTGAGTGAATCCAGATCGTGTGTCACCTCAATATCCAGAGCTTGGATGATTTTTCCGTTGTCGCTCCACAAGTATAAGTTGGTGGTGCCGAGTGATTTGCCACGGATTAATAACTGATTTGGCGGCATAAAACTGGCCTCTGCGGCTTCCTCGTCAATCGCAAAATCGGCAACAACCGGATTGCCTTGCGATATTTCCGCTATATTTTTATCCAGCGTAATCAGCCGGGATTTATGTAACGAAACCTGGACTTTGTCCGATCGGATGCCGGTGCTGGTGATTGCGGCAAGGGCATGATGCGCGGCAAATGACGCGGCGATGGCGAAAATGCAGGATAACTTTTTCTTGGTATTTTTAGTCATGGCTAGCTTCCGGTGTTGATAATGTTGTACTTAATTCTGCTGCCAACAGAAAGGCTGGTTAGTGGATAAAGCCCGCTGCCTGCCTGATAAGCAGTTCGTTAATTGCCGCTTTTAGTGCCATGGAATGATCTTTAGCGAGCGTTTTTTAGGCTGTGTTTTGACCATCGGCTTTGGCGGTTGCGCGATCGGCTGCGCTATTGCCACTTCATCCGGCGCAATGTCCACGCTGTCATCCAGCGGGTTTCTTAGGCTCAGCTGTATGCTGCCTTCCTGCATGGCCTGAACCATAATCTCGGCCGGTTCCGGCTTTAATTCCAACGTCACCGCCCTGACAATCGCCGGTTTTTCTTTTTCCTGGGACGCTTCTTGATCCACCGCCAATACTTTTATGTTCTGCAACAGCGTCCGGGTATTAGCCTGATTGGCGCTACGGTCTTTTTTCGTTGCCAGAATATCGACCTTGTTGCCGGGCAAGATAAAGCCCGACACGCCGACAACATCATCCACGCGCACCGAAACCGCACGATAGTCCTTGGCAATCAGCGCCGACAGCGTACTGCCGCCCAAATACTCGGAAATTCTTTTTTCGGTAATGATTTCGTCGGGATAAAACTTGTTCATCGCCACTTTATTGATCACTTGATCCTTTGACGAATACGCCCCTTTTGGCGTCGAATTGCCCGGCCAAGCAATGACTTTCACCTGGGCTTCCTCCAGCTTGACGCCGAAAGGTATTTCAACCGCCGCCACCACGACCGACGTCGCCTGATCGGGCATTGTCTTGCCCAGCACCCAACGGTTAGCCATCCAGGCTGCAGAAAATGCCAGCAGCAAGGCAATGCTCAGCATGATAATGAATCGTTTGTTCATGTACCCACCCCCTTTTAAATGTCGATAAAGTATGTATCCCACGCGAGCTTGATATGTTCTTGGCTCAGATAACCCTTATTATTGTTGAACGCGGACATATCCAGTCCTATGCCGATTAAATCGCGGGGTTGGCACGGTAAAAACGGCCTCTGGCTCTGCCGGTATAAATCGAAAAGACATTCCAGTACGCCATCTTCGGTGGTGACCTCGCGTTCTTTGCGTACCTTGTCCCAAATTTGGCTAAATTGTTGCTGGGTAATCGCGGCAAAATGTATTTTGTAGCCCAAGCGCCGTAAAAACGCCTCGTCGGCCAATTCCAGCGGATGCAGATTGGTCGAGAACACCAGTACGGTATCGAACGGCACCGGAAAATGCTGGCCGGTGCCGACGGTTAGATAGTCCTGATGCTCTTCCATCGGCACAATCCAGCGGTTGAGCAATTCAACCGGCGGCATCCGCTGCCGTCCCATATCGTCGACGATATAAATGCCGTTATTGGCCTTTAACTGGATCGGCGCCTGATTCAGCCGTGTGACCGGGTCATAGCGCAGTTCGAGCCTGTCCATGGTCAATTCGCCGCCGCTAATGGCCACCGGTCGCTCGCATAAAACCAAGCGTTGGTCGGTGCGCGTGTCAAAGTGATAGCCGGATTTTTCTCTGACCTGATAAACCGGTTTATGAATCAACGGATCAAAAAACTGGATGACCTCGCGGCCCACCGCAATCGAGTAAGGCAAATAAACCGGCCCGCCCAAACAGCGCGCCAAATGCTTGCAAATAAAAGTCTTGCCGGTGCCGGCCGCGCCATACACCATGATTGCGCGGCCTGAATGCAAAGCCGGGCCCAATTGGTCATACAGATGATCTTCAATGACCACATCGGCAAAAGTCTCTACCAATTGTTCTCGGCTGACCGAGCCGTTAAACACCGATTGCGCTTCAACCAATTGCCGGTAATGATCGATGGTAATGGGTGCGCGGCCAATATAACCGCTGCGTAAATAGGCGTTTTTCGCCTCGGCGTGACCTAAGTCGGTTAACTGATAGCGCACACCGGCGCTAGTGTCATTGGCGCCTAGCACCTCAATCCGGGCATCCTTGCGCAAAGTCAGCACTATATCGTCCATAATCTTGCCGCTTAAGGCCATGCGCTCGGCTAACTGCTGTAAATCGAGCACACCGCCGTCATAAAAATGCTTGAGCGTTAAATCCAGCAATAACTCGGCATCGAGTGCGCTTTCATCCAGTGTGCGTGGTTGTTTAATCAGCTCTGTTAAAGGCATAAAGTCACCCTGAATCCTGTATTGCAAAGTGTCGGGTACAAAACATAACAAGTCGCCAAGGCAATGGCCGGTGCCAGCGGTATGCGTTGCCCCGCCGCTTCCGAACGATCCGGTTTTTGGTAAGCGAATACCCCGGAAAACAAACCATAAAGCATCAGTTGGTAGCGCCGTAACAGCTTCATGAGATCGCCTTTAATGATGATAAATAACACCGCCAAAACCAACAGCAGCAGATAACTGTAAACAACCACATCGACTATTTGCATAGCGCCCAACACACTGCCTATCGCCGCCATCAGCTTGACATCGCCCGCGCCCATACTGCCGAACATATAACCGGGCAGCATTAACAATAAACCTACCATAAGACCTGCGCCGCTATCGCTTAAACTCAGTCCTTTGGCGGCAAAACTGTTTCCGATTAATCCCGATACCATCAACGCTAATGACAGCCAATTGGGTATTTTTTTTATGCGGACATCATAAATGGAGGCCAGCAATAAATAGAGAATTAATAGGGTGTAGAGTATTAGCATGGGTTTTATAAAATTTAATGGTGCTATAAGGTATACTTTATTATTGTTTTAATATTATTGAATGATAATATATTTAGCTATTTTTAGTTGCCGATAAATTCTTTACTATTACTCCCATCTGAGCCGGAAACCGTATACTTTTGAAATCGCTGTAACCCCTGATTAGTAAGGGATTTATGTTTTTTAAAGTTGCACGTTTTTACAGTAAAATGGGAGTAGTAACATTAAATTTTATAAAAAACATTAGCTAAGTTTCCGATGCTTATAATTAATAACAAGAGCCCTCCTTCCCTCAATAAAGTCAAGTCGAGGAGGGCTTGGTTCTACCTGATCAGATTGATTATTGGGTAGATGAGGCAGCAACTACATCAGTTAGATTTTCCATGGCGGTATTAAGGCCGCCTTGTAGGGTTCCTGCATAAACGGCAGCAATAACAAGTGCTAACGCGCCCGCAACCATCACCCATTCCACCGTTTCCGCGCCTTGTTCATCCGCTAAAAACACTTTTATTTTATTGGTTATATTGTTCATGATGTATTCCTCAATGCAAAATTAGAAAAAATTTGACAGGGTTGGCTTCCAATCAAAAAACATTTTATTAAAGATCCCTCTATTAAAAATACTCCGATATTTTATTAAAGTTCCTTTTTATAAAACTCCATTATGTGCAACAACAATTAATTAATATTTTATTAATTGTTTTATGACATCTTCGGCTTCAATAAATACTTATCAAATTAAAGAAGTTGTAATTATTCTAGGTAAAAAAGCGAGAAAAAAATATTAGTATGAACACCTACAATCTAAGTCAGCGGCGATAAAGGCTGGGCAGACCTTCCAGGTTTTTAAAACCTGGAAGGTCTGCTTAGGCCATGCTTGCCCCGCTTTAAATGGGAAGCCATCGTTAGAAAAGATGTATTTCGGACGCCACTACTATGGCCGTAGGTATTTGTACCCATTGTAACGCTTGGCAAAATGAGGAAAATGACTTGCAACGTTAGCTATTGGCTATTGCGGGTCAATATGACACGCCTAACGGATTAAACCTGACTCTACTCCCGGCCTGCGCCTACTGGCCGCCTGTTTTGTCAGGTTTCCCCCTTATACGCGGCGGCTTATCTTTAATGCTTGGGCACAATTTTTTTTGTCGCCTGAAAGTCGGCGCATACTGATAGGAAGAGGAATTAAAAATGTCAAAAAAGAACCTAAGCAAACATCCCTTTATCATAGCGTTAGTGCTGAACGCAGCTGCCAGCGCCGCCCAAGCGGCTGGACCAAACCAACTCGATGTTGAAAAAAAGCATATCGCCATGGTCGAGACGCAAGGCCTGGATACGGTATTGGATATGCCGTTGCGTCTGGGCGGATTGATGGCAACGGTGGTCGGTACCGGCATTTTTATCGGCACCAGCCCTATCACCGGCCTGATGACGGCACTTCACCCGCATGACGCTCTGGAAAAAGCCGCCGATTATCTGGTGGGCAGACCGGCGCGCTACACCTTTGTCAGGCCTGTCGGCGACTTTAATTACGACTCACGCCCTTATGTTGAACAATAGCCGCCGCTCCCAACAAAACCGTCCCATTAACAGGAGTCTATTATGGGCTTAAAAACAAGAATACAAGGGTTTGGTCTTACCAAAGCGGTAACGGATGCCGATGATTTTACGACTAAAACCATCACCCCCGGCGAAAAACAGGCCGACACCTTCGCGCCGTTGCTGCTTAAAATCCTGTCTCAGGTGGAACTGGAATTTAAAGAAAACATCCATTCCAGACTGCTCGATATTCTTGATTTGTCGCTGATCAGCGGCATAGAGGAAAAAGAAGCCAGAAAACAGATTCGGGCGGTCGCACAAAAATTAATCGACGAAGATTCCATCCCGTTAAACACGCAAACCCGGCATCAAATCATCAAGGAAATCGAGGATGACGTCCTCGGTTTGGGGCCTTTGGAGGCCTTGCTATACGATCCGACCATTGCCGACATTCTGGTCAACGGCTACAAAAGAATCTATGTCGAACGTTTCGGCAAGCTGGAATTAACACCCGTCAGGTTTAACGACGACAATCACCTGATGAAAATTATCGACCGGATTGTGTCGAAAATCGGCCGCCGCATTGATGAATCGTCACCGATGGTCGATGCCAGATTGCAAGACGGCTCGCGGGTTAACGCCATTATTCCGCCGTTGGCGCTGGACGGCCCGTCCTTGTCGATAAGGCGTTTTGCCGTCGATAAAATGGCGCTGGATGATTTGGTCAGCAAAAATGCGCTCACCGATTACATGGCCGAATTTCTCAAAAATGCGGCCAAATCCAAACTGAACATACTGATTTCAGGCGGCACCGGCTCAGGCAAAACCACGATGTTGAACGCCATTTCTAACTTCATTCCCAACAATGAACGCGTCATCACGCTGGAAGATTCGGCCGAACTGCAGCTGCAATTACCCCATGTTTTACGATTGGAAACCCGGCCAGCCAATGTCGAAGGCAAAGGCGAGGTCACCCTGCGCGATTTGGTGCGTAACAGCCTGAGAATGCGGCCGGATCGTATCGTCATCGGCGAAGTCAGAAGCGGCGAGGCCTTCGATATGCTGCAGGCGATGAATACCGGCCATGAAGGTTCATTAACCACCGTTCACGCCAACAATCCTAGAGATGCGTTGGCGCGACTGGAAAATATGGTGTCGATGGCGGGACTGGAGATGCCGGTGAATGCGATCAGAAAACAGATTGTATCGGCCATTCACATCATCATCCAGCTGGGGCGTCTCGAAGACGGCAGCCGACGGGTCATCAGCATTCAGGAAGTCGAGGGCATGGAAGGCGACGTCATTACCCTGTCCGAAATCTTTAAATACCAACGGCGCGGCATCAATGAAGACGGCGTCGTCCAAGGACAATACTGTTCAACCGGCCTGATCCCCAAATGTATGGCCACCTTCAAACAACGCGGCCTTGCCACAGATCTAGGCATTTTTACCCATCACCTCAGTTAACAACAGGAGCGCGCTATGACCAGTGACATGACGCTATTATTTGTCGGCTTGGTTTTTTTAACGGTGTTTATGGCCTCGCAAATTCTGGTGTTGCCAACCTTAGGCACCCGCCAAGCCGATAGCCGCAAACTCAAACAGCGCCTCGAAGACGTGATTTTGGCGCACGGCGATGCTGAAACCTCGATTATAAAAGCCAAATACCTTAAACGCCTAGGGCCGATTGAACGCAGCCTTGAGCGTTTTCCGGGTATGCCTTCATTAAAAAACTTGCTGGAGCAAGCCGGAAAACAACATATCGCCTACCGATTTGCCTTGGCGACATTGGTTTTTTCCGCCATTAGCGCGTTAATCGCCTGGAGCTACTTTCATCACCCCATCATCAGCGCGGTAGCTTTCATTATTACCGCCGCCTTACCGATCATCTGGCTGAAAAAACAAAGGGCTAAACGCCTGGACACCTTTGAAGAGCAGTTGCCGGAAGCCTTGCAAATGATGGCCAGAGCCTTGCGCACCGGCTATCCGTTTGCCGAATGCATGAAAATCGTGTCCACCGAAATGAACGAACCGATCAGCCAAGAATTCGGTATGACTTATGAAGAAATCAATTATGGGCGCGATATTGAAGTCGCCTTTGCCTTGATGATAGAGCGCGTCCCCAGCCTTAGTTTAATTGCCATGAGCACTGCGATTATTATCCAGCGCGAAACCGGCGGCAATCTGGCCGAAGTCCTATTAAAAATCAGCGCCGTACTCAGCGGTCGCTTTAAATTGCAACGGCGTATTAAAACACTGTCGGCAGACGGCATATTCTCGGCCTGGATATTATTATTATTGCCGCTGGCATTATTTGCACTATTAAATATATTGGGTCCAGATTACTTTAAACCGGTTTATGAATCGCCCGATAGAATGACTATTCTGTATATCTTTATGAGCCTTGAATTAGTCGCGGCTTTGTGGATACGGCTGATTATTACCATTGACGCATGAGGTAAAGCAAATGGACTTTTTAATGCAATTATTGACCGGACTGACGGCGAACTCATCGGACAGCCAGTGGGGTGTTATTTTAACCATTTCCGCCGCCGTATTTATTTTCAGCTTGGCGTTGTTATCGTTGGTTGATGATTTTTTTAATCCGGTACGTTCGCGATTTAAACGGGAAATAAATACAGACGCCATTTCCCTGGTCAACCCCAATGCTTTATCGGAGAAACTGCGTAAACATAACAGCCTATTCACGCCTTCCGATAAATCGTTATTGCAAAGAACCGCAACGCGCCTTCATTATGGTGGCTTTCATGGCCGCAACAGTTTATTGCATTATTATGCAACGCGCATGTTATTAATGGTTTCATTGCCTTTGTTGGTATTAATGGCAACCTCGTTTATACCCGGCATCAAAAGCATGGTCATCGTTCAAGTCTTATTAGTCGCCATTGCCATAGGTTATATGGCGCCTAGTTTTATCTTGGATAAATTGATTGCCACCCGGCAAAAAAACATTCGCCGGGCTTTTCCTGATGCGCTTGACTTATTGGTGGTTTGTTCGGAAGCGGGTTTAAGCCTGGATGCGGCGATACAAAAAGTGACCTCAGAACTCAGTATCAGCCAACCCATATTAGCCGACGAACTGGATATTGTGATTGCCGAAACCCGTGCCGGGATTGACCGCCATAAAGCACTGCAAAAACTGGTTGAAAGAACCGGCGTCGAAGATATTAAAGGCTTAGTCGCCGCGCTGTCGCAAAGTATGCGTTTTGGCACCAGTATTGTCGAAACGTTGAAAGTTTATTCTGAAGAACTTAGGGACAAAAGGACGCAAGCCGCCGAAGCCGTCGCCGCGAAAATCGGCACTAAACTTATTTTCCCTTTGGCGATGTGTTTGTTACCGGCGTTTTTAATCGTGGTTATGGCGCCTGCGCTCATCGTATTTAAAAATATGTGATGAGGATTTGCAGCGTTTTCAATTTAAATGAGTTACTAACCCTTAACAGGCTATGTCGTCCTTATTATCGTTGGAGTGCAGGCTTTGCCTGCCAACGCAGGCGAAGCCTGCACTCCAACCTGTAATTAACTGAATTTGAAAACGCTGTATTTTATTCACCATAAAGGGTTACTTTTGAACATTTCATGGTAAATAGTTAACAATTCAGTTAAAAAATTAATAATATGAGAGTAATAACCATGAATACATTAAAAAAACTAAATACAACCATGTTGTGGGTTATTCCAAGCCTTATACTGTTGACCGCCTGTAACCCCAGTAATATTAAAGAATTGGAAGAGCAAGGCACTCAGGAAACCGAAGATATGTTACAAAGCGCCGGTCTTGATGTGGCGTCAGTGGACGATGCGTTCATAAAAGCGGAAAAAGCACTACAAAACGGAAAAACGGATTTGGCTCAGCTTTATTATATAAAAGCTTATAATCTGGAACCGAATAATAGCCAGGTATTACAAAAAATGGCCGATTTATATATCAAACTGAAAAAATACGACTTGGCGGAAGTCAGTTTTAATTTGATCTTAAAACAGCAGCCGGATGATTTAAAAACAATTGAACAATACGGATTGTTGTTAATCAACATGAGAAATTACCCGAAGGCGGAAGACTGCCTTAATAAGGTTATCGCCAATCAGCAAAGTTGGCGCGCTTATAACGGCTTAGGCATTATTACCAATTTAAGAGGCGATACACAAAAAGCGGAATCTTTATTTAAAAAAGCCGATAGCATTTTTCCTAATTCGCCAGATTTACTCAACAATATTGGCTTTGCACTGTATTCGGCTGACAAACTCGATGAGGCGGCATCTTATTATATGAAAGCGTTGTACATAAACCCCGGCTTTAAAAAAGCGATTTATAACTATGGTCTGCTACAGGCGCGATTAAGCCGTTATGAACAGGCTTATACCGCCTTCACTAAAATATCGTCGCCAGCCGAAGCCAATAATAATATCGGCTATATTGCCATGATGAATGGCGACTACATTGAGGCGAACAATTATCTGCAAGAGGCGATACAGTCGGCGCCTGAATTTTACAAAAAAGCCAATGACAATTTAATGCGCCTGAACATGCTGCAAAAACAGTAAGGCCATTTCTAGCGCCTATTCTATCTCGTTCCCAAGTTCCAGCCCTCGTCTTTATACACATCTCGAAATAGGCCGAAATGGTCTGTGGCATTCCGCCTATTCAAAGGCTTTCGAGTTAGACCTTCTAGGTTTTTAAAATTAGGAAAGTCTGTCTATCCGCAGTTCGCAGAGACTTACGTATAACGATGAGAGTTCCAGCTCCAGCTTGGGAACGCATACCTTCAAGCTTTGCTTGATGTTACCTATCCAGCAAGCAGAGCTTGGGGCGAGACAAAACCACGAAAAACACGCTTAACTAAAAAAAATAGGCATCCCCAATCGATACGAAAATAAACCATGCTATTATTTTCACTGCTTTTTTTCATGGCTTTCGTGATGTTCGTGGACTCTGTTTTTCTACAGCCCGCGTTATTAGCGGATATTCCTGCTCGGAAATCGCCTTATTAAATGCTACGCTTTCACCTTTGCGGCGTAGAATATACGTCTGTTTTTAAACCTCCCATCTGCCTTTACTCACCTACTCCGGAGAACTCTCAATGAACTATGCAGATATGCTGGCGATTGCGTTTACTGAGGCGCAAGCCGGTTTTGATGAAGGCGGCGTGCCGGTCGGTGCCGCGCTGTTTGATGCTGACGGCAATCTGCTCGGTCGCGGCCGCAACCGCCGGGTGCAGGATAATGACCCTTCCGTTCACGGCGAAACCGATGCCTTCCGCAAAGCCGGTCGCCAAACCAATTACCGCGACAAAATTTTGGTGACCACACTTGCGCCCTGCTGGTATTGCTCAGGACTGATCCGGCAATTCAATATTGGCACGGTGGTGGTCGGTGAATCGGCCAATTTTGCAGGTCATCTGGATTGGCTCAAAGACGCCGGGGTCAAGGTCATTGAACTGGACGATGCCAACTGTACTGCGCTGATGCGCCGCTTTATCGAGCAATCGCCGCAGATTTGGTTTGAAGACATCGGCGAGTGTTCTTGTGCTTAATCGCCTGACGCGAATCCTTTTTATAGCGCTGCTGCTTGGCCTAAATCCGGCTTGGTCTGCCGAACAGGAAACGGACGTGGTCACCCTGCAATTAAAATGGAAACATCAATTTCAATTTGCCGGTTACTACGCTGCCAAGGAAAAAGGCTTTTATCGGGAAGCCGGACTCGATGTCACTATTGTTGAAGCAGCCCCCGGCGTCGACCCGGTTCGGGAAGTGATCGCCGGGCGCGCACAATTTGGCGTCGGCACCAGTGAATTGATTCTGAACCGCTATCGCGGCGATGCCGTTGTCGTACTCGGAGTTATTTTTCAGCATTCTCCACTGAGCTTGATTACCCTGGCCGAATCCGGGCTCGACAATATCCACAAACTGGTCGATCGCAAAGTGATGATCGAGCCCAGTTCGGCGGAGTTATTCGCTTATCTGTTTCAGGAAGGCTTTACCCCAAAAGCGTTTGATTTGCAGCATCACAGCCTGGATTTAAACGATCTGCTGTCCGGCAAAACCGATGCCATGTCGGTGTATGTGACCGACGAACTGTATCAGCTCAAACAGCAAGGCCGGGCGTTTAACCAATTTAGCCCGCGCATGAGCGGCATTGATTTTTACGGCGACAATTTTTTTACCTTGGACGAGCAATTGGCAGAGCATCCGCAACGGGTCAAAGCGTTTAGGGCGGCGACCTTGCGCGGCTGGCTCTATGCCATGCAAAATCCCGACGAAATCGTACAGCTGATTTACAACCGCTATTCACAACGCCACAGCATTGAGCATTTGCAGTTTGAGGCGAAAGCTATGCATGAGTTGATGCAGCCGGAACTGATTGATCCCGGTTATATGAATGCCGGGCGCTGGCAGCATATCGTCAACACTTACCGACAGCTTGGGCTGTTGCCGGCGGATTTCAATGTCGAACACATGCTGTTTTTTCCTAACAGCGAACTTGACTTGAAAAAACTAAAAATCAAACTTTATTATGCCGCAGCCGGGTTGTCGCTGTTAGCCTTGCTGTCGGTGATTTTATTCCGCTTTTATCGTAAAGCGCGTATCAATGAAGCCCGCCTTAACACTATGTTTGACCATGCACCGCTAAGCTTGATCGTACTTGACGATCAAAACCGCATTCAAGGCTGGAATGCGGAAGCCGAAAAGACTTTTCTCTGGCGCACCGAGGAGGTTCTGGGGAAAAATGCGTCGATTCTAGTGCCTCCGGCAAAACGCCGGGACATCGAAAAAATACTCGCCGACGTACATAAGAATCGTGTCATCTCCCACGCCAAAAACATCAACATCAAACAGGACGGCAGCGAGATTCTGTGCGAATGGCTGAATGCGCCGTTCAAGGACAAACATGACCAGTCGAACTTTATCATCTGCATGGCACGCGACATCACCGAACAAAGGCGACTGGAACAACAGCTGGAATATGCCGCGCATTACGACAACCTGACCGCGCTACCAAACCGGGCGCTGATTATTGAACAGCTGAAACAAGCGCTGGCGGCTGCGGCGCGGCAAACAAGCAAACTGGCCATCCTGTTTCTCGACCTGAACGGATTTAAGGCGATTAACGATACATTAGGCCATGAAGCGGGCGACATCCTGTTATTGACAGTGGCGCAGCGGCTGCCCCAAGCCATCCGCGAGTGCGACTATGCCGGTCGACTGGCAGGCGACGAATTTCTGGTGATTTTGCAAGACATCGGTGCGCGTGACAACGCACACAAAGTAGCCGATAAATTGCAGGAATTGATTAGCCAGCCTTGTCTGCTTAAAGAGCAGTCTATTTGCGTGAGCGCCAGCATCGGCATCAGCCTTTATCCCGATGATGCGACCGACATCAATAGCCTGATTCATCAAGCCGACCAAGGCATGTATCAAGCCAAACAGGACGCCTTCGCCGCTAAGGCGTCCACAGAAATGGAACAGAATCCGCCGGTCTAAATGGCTGTCGACCAAATCTGACGATAGGCTCGGCAGCGGTTGTCACGGGGCGCGCCCTACTAAACTAAAGCCATAATAAATGAGCACACCATGAAAACATTAACCATTGAAGTTGAAGAATCCTTGTACGCTGCGTTATTGGAAATATTAGAAAACTTGCCAAAACATAAAATCAAAATACAGGAAACGGTCAGTGACAACCGCCTCAATTTTGAGCAGGCGATGGACTACACCCTGGATAAAAACCAAGAGCTGTATAAGCGGCTATCCTGATGCACTTATTAACCCTGGAACAACGTTGCAAAGTAGGTTTATAGTTTGTCGTTCTCGGTGATGGAAGACCATGCGCAATGACCTAAGCCGTAGAGCAATGTCACGATAAATGAAATTATTACCGAGAGTAGCAGCAGGTCATAGATCTGTAGATTACCATTCTGATCAAAAAAGTGCATATTGGCTCGTTGACTGAGCGGTGAAGCCAGCTGGACTTTGGTCGATGCATGCAGGTCGTGATAGATGTTTATCCATGGTTGATGCTTTAATGCCTCCAAGCCGCCGACCCAAGGTGTATTACGCCGAATTGGAAGGCCTCTACTTTCGTAAGCATAAAACCACTCCAGTTCGGCAGTCTGCGGCTCGTTATTAATATCTTGAAATGCAAGTGTAAAAAGGTAGCGATTACGCTTAACCAGCCAAGAAGACTGTGCACCATAGGTTTTATAGTCAGCGTTCTCGACCTTGTAGTTGATAATTTGAGCCATTACCGCATCGGACTGTGCAATTTCTGATCGCGCTTTCCCCGTATCCACGGATTCGACCATAAGGATTATGGGGATTGCAGTCAATAGTGTTACAAAAAATATAAGTAGACTGTATGGCGGTAAACGAAAGCGATGAGGATACATTGGAGTGTTTCTGCTTGAAAATTTGGGATTTATCTTTCCTAGGATGTTGCCATTGAGACTATGAAAGTATTATCAAAATCACCAAAAAACAGCAGAAAATGAGCTGTAAGTTATTGGTTCTTGTTTATCAATTGGTAATTTTAGAACACTTTCACAGCCTCCGTTGCCTAGGAACGCCATATTGACCGCAACGCAGTCCGATTTGGAATAAGGCAAAACCACTTGTCCACACTACTTGGCTGATTTACTCTTTTATCGCTTTAAAACCAATATCGGTACGGTAATAGACGTTATCCCAATGGATGCCGTTAGCCAGCGCGTAGGCTTTGCTTTGGGCTTCTTTAATATCGTTCCCCAAGGCGCAGGCGCATAACACTCTGCCGCCTGCGGTGACTAGATCGTTGCCGACTTGCTTAGTGGCGGCATGAAATACTTTGCTGCCTTCGAGTTCCGCATCAGGCAAGCCGGAAATGACGGCGCCGCTTTGATAGGTGTCGGGATAGCCGCCCGCTGCCAAAACCACGCCCAAGGCGGCGCGCTCGTCCCAGTCGCTCGTGGTAAGGTCGAGATTTCCCGCCAGCGCGGCTTCGCACAGGTCTACCAAGTCGCTTTTCAAACGCATCATGATGGGCTGGGTTTCCGGGTCGCCGAAACGGCAGTTGTATTCCAGCACTTTAACGCTACCGTCGGCGCTGATCATCAATCCGGCGTAGAGAAAACCGGTATAAGGCAGTCCGTCGTCTGCCATGCCTTTTAAGGTCGGCTCGATCACGTCGCGCATAACTTTATCGTGAATTTCAGCGGTGACCACAGGGGCAGGGGAGTAAGCGCCCATGCCGCCGGTGTTAGGGCCTTGGTCGTTATTGTCGCGGGCTTTATGGTCTTGCGAGGTTGCCATCGGCAAGGCGTGTTTGCCGTCGGCGATGACGATAAAGCTGGCTTCTTCACCCGTTAAAAATTCTTCGATAACCACGCGATGACCGGCTTCGCCGAACACGTTGCCGGATAACATATCTTCGACGGCGGCGATGGCTTCCGCTTCGGTTTGGGCGACGATGACGCCTTTGCCTGCGGCTAAACCGTCGGCTTTGACCACAATCGGCGCGCCTTGTTGCCGGATGTAAGCAATGGCTTGCTGTTTGTCGGTGAAGGATTGGAACGCGGCGGTCGGGATGTGATGGCGGATCATGAAGTCTTTGCAAAAAGTCTTCGAGCCTTCGAGTTGCGCGGCTTTAGCGGTCGGGCCGAAGCATTTTAAACCAGCTTGCTGGAAGCTATCGACGATGCCTAAAACCAGCGGTACTTCGGGGCCGATGATGGTCAGGTCGATGGCTTGTTGCTTAGCGAATGCCAGCAGCGCGTCAATATCGTTGACGGCAATGGCGACGTTTTCAACAGCGGGTTCCAGTGCGGTACCGGCATTGCCCGGCGCGACAAACACTTTGTTGACTTTGGCTGATTGTTGGGTTTTCCAGGCGAGGGCGTGTTCACGGCCGCCGCTGCCGACGATGAGGATTTTCATGGTGATTCTCGTGTTTTGTAGGAACGACCGGGTGGTCATCGATAACAATTAATTGATTAATTCACCACGAAGGCACGAAGAGCACGAAGTTTTACTCTTCGTGTCTTCGTGGTGAATGCTTTTTTTAAATCAATGCCTGAAATGACGCATTCCGGTAAAGACCATCGCGATGTTGTGTTCATCGGCTGCCGCGATGACTTCATCATCGCGCATTGAGCCGCCGGGCTGGATGACGGCGGTGATGCCGGCTTCGGCGGCGGAATCGATGCCGTCACGGAACGGGAAAAAAGCGTCGGATGCCATGGCCGAACCCGGCACGTCCAAGCCTGCATCGGCGGCTTTGATGCTGGCGATTTTGGCTGAATAGACCCGGCTCATTTGTCCTGCGCCGACGCCAATCGTTTGGCCGTTTTTGCAATAGACAATGGCGTTGGATTTGACGAATTTGGCGACTTTCCAGGCAAATAATAAATCGGCCAGTTCCTGTTCGGTCGGGGCGCGTTTGCTGACTATTTTAAGGTCGGCGGCGCTGATTTCGCCGAGGTCTTTGTCTTGAACCAGCAAGCCGCCAGCGACGCGTTTGAAATCAAGCGCGGCTTGGTTATTGTTGTCCCATTGGCCGCATTCCAGTACGCGGATATTTTGTTTTCCCGCTAAAACAGTTTGCGCGGCTGTACTGATTGTTGGCGCAATAATCACTTCGACGAATTGACGTTTGACGATTTCGGCGGCGGTTGTTTCGTCCAGCTCGCGGTTGAAGGCGATAATGCCGCCGAAGGCCGAGGTCGGGTCGGTTGCGTAAGCTTTATCGTAAGCGTCAAGCAAGTTGTCGGCTTGCGCCACGCCGCAGGGATTGGCGTGTTTGACGATGACGCAGGTAGGCTGGTCGCCAAACGATTTGACGCATTCCAGCGCCGCGTCGGCATCGGCAATATTGTTGTAGGACAGTTCTTTGCCTTGTAGTTGTTTGGCGGCGGCAATGCTGCCGTTGGCAGGTGATTTTTCCCGGTAAAACGCCGCGTTTTGATGCGGGTTTTCGCCGTATCTCATGCTTTGCTGGTGATAAAGCTGCAAGTTCAGCGTGTCGGGGAATTGTATGCCGCTAAGCTTGCCCAGATAGGCTGAAATCGCGGTGTCGTAACGTGCGGTATGTTCAAAGCTTTTTAGCGCCAGATTGAAGCGGGTTTGCTGGGCGAGGCCGCTGTCATTGGCTTTCAGTTCGGCAATGATCGCGGCGTAATCGGCAGGATCGACGACGATGGCGACATCGGCATGGTTTTTGGCGGCGGCGCGGATCATGGTCGGGCCGCCGATGTCGATGTTTTCAATGGCGGTGTCGAAATCACAATCGGGTTTGGCAATGGTTTGCTCAAACGGGTATAAATTGACCACGACCATATCGATAGCTTTAATGCCGTTTGCGGCCATTACCGCGTCATCGATGCCTCGGCGCGCCAATATGCCACCGTGAACTTTGGGATGCAGGGTTTTAACGCGGCCATCCATCATTTCCGGAAAACCGGTGTAATCGGAAACCTCAGTTGCCGGAATGTTGTGTTCAGCCAGCGTTTTGGCGGTGCCGCCGGTGGACAGGATTTCGATGCCTAATTGGCTCAGTTCGCGGCAAAAATCCACAACGCCGGATTTATCGGATACGCTGACCAGCGCCCGGGTAACTTTTTTGTTCATGCAGTTCTCTTGTGTGACAGACGGGGGATTAGAGTTGACCTGGTTATGTCAGGCCGTAGTGTTCCAGTTTTTTACGCAGGGTACTGCGGCTTAAGCCTAAGGTTTTGGCCGCTTTGGTTTGGTTATAACCGGCATGTTCCAGGGTTGCCTGTAACAAGGGTTTTTCCACTTCGCCGATCACCATCGCATGTAAATCCACTGCATCATGGCCGTTCAAATGCAAAAAATATTGCTCGACGGTTTGTTTAACATGCGCGGATAACGGAATAACGGCGTTTTTTTTACTGTCTATGCTGATGATTTCAGCGCTTTTTTGGGATGCGTTCATAGTATGCAGCACTGTCGGTGGTTAAAGATTAAATGCCGAATTAATCAGCGCTATTTGTTGGGCTGGACATTGTGCCTGGTTGATAGTGCTAAGGCTGTCCTGAGTGACGGACGCAATATCTTTGAGGTACCAAGCGATATGTTTCCGGGCTATTTTAACACCGCTTGCATTGCCATAGAAACTATATAGTTTGTCCAAATGTGTCATCAGTACGTCGTATATTTCGGTAATGGTTGGTTTTTCAAGATGTTCGCCGTGCTTGATAAAGTGGCTTATCTGGTTAAATAACCACGGATTGCCCTGGGCGCCACGGCCTATCATAATGGCGTCGGCGCCGGTCGAAGCCAGCACCCGCTTAGCCTGTTCCGGGCTGTCAATGTCGCCGTTGGCAATCACCGGAATGTTGACGGCTTGTTTTACTTTTTTGACGGTTTCATGTTCGGCGCGGCCTGCAAATTTGCAGGCGCGGGTACGGCCATGAATAGCCAGCGCGGCAATGCCTGAGTTTTCGGCGATACGGGCTATGTCGACGGCATTGCGGCTGTGTAAATCCCAGCCGGTACGGATTTTTAACGTGACTGGAATGTCGACGGCATTCACCACGGCATCAAGTATGCGTTTGACCAGCGCTTCATCTCTCAATAACGCCGAACCTGCGGCCACCGAACACACTTTTTTGGCCGGGCAGCCCATATTAATGTCGATAATTTGGGCGCCGCGCTGGGCGTTAAATACGGCGGCATTCGCCATCAGTTGAGGGTCGGTGCCTAAAATTTGTACAGAACGGAGCCCGGTTTCATTGCCGTGATCCATTTTTAACTGCGTTGTTTTATGCTGGCGCAAAGCCGGATTGGACGCGACCATTTCCGATACGGCCAGTCCCGCGCCGAATTGTATGCACAATTCCCTAAACGGGCGGTCGCTGATACCGGCCATTGGCGCGAGCATCAGGTTGTTTTGGAGTTGATAGGAACCGATGTGCATAAGGAAGTGCTGAATGGTTATGGCCTATAAGAAAACAGAGTCCACGAAAAGCACAAAAGCCACGAAAATTTCGTGTTTTTCGTGGCTTTCGTGGACAAATTATTTGCGGCTGTTTTTTCAGGATTTGTCGGCGTCGTCATTCCAAATGGGGTTGTCGCGGTCTTGCGCTTCCAGTTTGTTAATGTCTTCAGGATATAAATGCCAGAATGACTTGTCGATGGTCGCGTTGTTATAGCCTTCTTTTTTGTCATGGGTGAACGGGCACCACCAGTTTTCGACAATCTTCACCATGTAAGCATGCCATTCAAACAAGGCAACGCTGTAAGGGCAGTACCAAGTACAGTTCAATATCCAGAACAGTTTTGATTGGGCAAAACTGGCGCTAAAAGAACGCTCCATGGTGATTTGGCTTTTCAGGTTATACCGGTGGCTGGCGCGGTCGGGGATGAAATCGCCCCAGGTTTTGATGTTTTTGCCGCCGACCATGCGCAAGTGATAATAAGTCAGGTAGGCGCTGGCAATGACAAAGGGAAAGGTCAGTAACGGCAGGTAGATCAACACCATGCCGACGCCTCGTTGCCAGACAGGGATTTGTTTGTGGTTTTTGCCGATTTCAACGCGGCCGGAACAGTTTTCGCAGGCTTTCATTATTTTTATATCCTCATTATTTTTTTTTAGTTAGTAGGGGGGGTATGGTCGGTTTTGTATTGTCCTCATTCAGTAATTGGTAAATGCTCAGGCACCCGGCGCAGCAAAATTTTTGTATGCCCTTACTGGTGGCCAACGAGAATCCGCTGATTTCCACCGGCTGGCTGCAAAGCACGCAAGGTTCCTTGTCTTTTTTATTGGGCATAAAAAGGCCTCGCATTTTACCAAAAAAAAATCCGTAAAGCCCTTTCCTTTGGGTGGGGGATGTAAGAATAGTCTTGATTTGTTTCGGTTATCATCTGTAGTTTCTTCCGTTGGGTGCGCTGTTGCTGCGTATCTCCTGCCATCAGGGTCACTGAGATGGCGTGAAGTAAGACGATTTTCAGAATCGTCCCCTTCGGGCATGGAGGGCTGCACTAAGGAATCCCTCTGCTTTAGCTGGGGGTGGATATCAAAAGCTTGAAGACACAGCACAAAAAAAAGTTTTCAGATATTCGGTTTCGGGCGCGGCTGGGTCGATCGGATGGTCAGGGCCTTGGCCGCCTGCGGCAAAAAATACCAAATGGCGGTCGATATGGCGGCCTGATGAGCGCAAAATTTCATGTAGGTTGTCACGGCTCAGGTGATGCGAGCACGATGCCGACACCAAAATGCCGTTTTTTGACAGCACTTGCAAAGCCAGATGATTCAAGCGCCGATAAGCCTCGTAGCCTTGTTTGAAATCTTTTTTGCGTTTAACCAACGCGGGCGGGTCAAGCACGATAATGTCATAGAGTTGGTTGTCCAGCCGCGCCTGTTTTAAAAATTCAAACACGTCGCTGCGCACAAAGTGCATGTTATCTTGCACTTGATTTAATTCTGCATTTTCTGCGGCCAAGGCCAGTGCGCTTTCGGACGCATCGACGCAGGTGACATCCAGGGCGCCTGCCAATGCAGCCGGAATGCCCCAGGCGCCGGTGTAGGAAAACAAATCCAGTACCCGCTGGTTTTTCGCCATGCCGGCCAATTGCGCACGGCTACTGCGATGATCGTAAAACCAGCCGGTTTTTTGCCCTTCCAGAATATCGACTTTAAAGCGCGCACCATTTTCTTCAATAATCAGCGTTTCGGGCAACTTGCCGTAAGCCAATTCCGGCTCCAAACTTAAACCTTCTTGTGTGCGCTGGCTGTTGTCGTTTTTTAGGATGATGGCTTCGGGACTGAGCAATTCAATCAGTGCGGCAAACAGCGCTTCTTTGCGCAGTTCGATACCGGCGGTGGTGATTTGTACCGATAACACCGCGCCGAAACGGTCGATGACCAGGCCGGGCAAACCGTCGCTTTCGCCGAAAACCAAGCGGTAATAAGGTAAATCGAACAGCTTTTCGCGCAGCGTCAGTGCGGTGCTTAGGCGCTCTTTAAAAAAATTGACGCCGCATTTCAGATTGGCTTTTCGCGATAATAAGCGGGCGCAAATCAGCGTTTGTGGATTGATGTAAGCCGTGCCCAAAACCTTGCCGTCGTCGCTTTTGACTTGCACTAAATCACCTGCAGTGAATTGTTCCAGCGGCGAGCGTTTGGTATCGACTTCGTTGCTGAAAACCCATAAATGGCCTTTGCGCAGACGCTTGTCTTCGTTCTTTTTTAGATAAATTTCAGGATGAGCCATGTTATTAAATGAGTTTAAAAGTGGTTTGGTGCGGCGATAGTTAGGCACAGATGCCTTGAGTTGATGCGGTGCTTATGACTGCTTGGTGCCGTCAAGCCTGATCCAGTCTTCTTGCTGCACCGGCGCATTAAATAAGATATAAGATCGGTATGCGGCCATCACCGACTCGGCCTGTTCCTGCAAAATGCCCGATAAAACCAGTTGGCCGCCCGGCGCGACTAAGCAAGAAATTTGTTCAGCCATATCGATTAAAGGTTTCGCCAGAATATTGGCCAGCACGATGTCGGCCTGAAATGGCGTAAAGTGTTCAGGCAGATAACAGGCGATTTTATCTTGCACTTGGTTTTTTAACGCATTGCTTTGGGTCGCGGTGATGGCTTGCGGGTCTATATCGACAGCATGCGCTTGTTTCGCGCCTAATAAAATCGCCGCCACCGCCAGGATGCCGGAACCGCAGCCGTAATCGATCACGGTTTTATCGGCTAATTCATGGCTGGCCAGCCATTCCAAACATAAAGCAGTGGTCGGATGGGTGCCGGTGCCAAAAGCCAGTCCCGGATCAAGCGTCAGGCACACCGTGCTGGGCTCGTAGCGTTCCTGATCGGTCGGGCAAACCCAAAGCCGGTCGGCAAATTTCATCGGCTTATAGTATTCCATCCAGGCACGTTCCCATTCCTGATCTTCCACCCGCTCATAGCGCCAACTGTGCAAGTGTTCTGGGTTAAACTTTTTATAAATCAGTGTTTTGATGAGGTCGGGTTCGGCGTCCAGTTCATACAGCGCAATGACTTCGGTGTTCGTCCATATTTTGGTTTCGCCGATGGCCGGTTCGTAAACCGGCTCGTCTTCGGCGTCCATATAAGTGACCGACACCGCGCCGAGTTTGTCGAAATAATCGGCAAGTTTGGGAGCAAGGTCTTCAGTGGTGATAACAGAAATTTGGTGCCAGGTCATGTGGGAAGATGTGTTTGAAAAGCTGTGTTATGTGTAGGTAACAATTCAACATGCGGATAATTACGGATTTTGCCATCCAAAGTTATTAGTGGGCAGCCATGAATACGCGCAGTTGCAACGATCATTTGATCGGCTGGATCACGATGAAAGGGTTGGGGCAACTGGGTTGCTTCTAGCGCAATTTGTGGGGTTAGATTAAGTAATTGAACATGCGGATATGCAAGAGCTTGTATCATCCATTCATTGACTGAGCACGATAATTCTAACCTTTGATACTCAACCAGTTTAGCTACTTCCCAGCAAGAAATAACGCTCACTCCTAAGCCATTATTTTCATGCAGTTGTAATAACTCTGCATATTCTTTTGTTAATCGATCATCACCGTGAATCCACCATACCCAAATATGGGTATCCAGTAAAATCATTTCAATGCTTCCCAATCATTTTCTGCAACAGACTCAAAAGGTTTTTCATAACGAATTTTTACCCCACGCAATGGATAAGTCTGCTTCGTATTCAATTGCTGTTGTTCATACAATAAACCTAATCTGAAATAATGTATTAAATCATATAGTTCGCTGAGTTTGTCATTTGGGATATGATTGATCTCATTAATGATTTGTTCTTGTAGCATGAGTTATTCTCCATTCAGTTAGTTTGTCTGCCTGCCTGCCTGATTAGTGGAGTAGAGTTAGCTTGAACTAAAACCGAAGAGCTGACTGACGGCTACTTTGATTGTCTCAATAGTAACTTGTTTCCCTGCATCTTTTAGAAACACCTTAACTTTCTGCCAGTCGGATTCTGAAGCTATTGCATCTATAAAATCATGGCCTGTCCATGTTAGTTTTTGAATATTAACGGCGGCAGGAATTTCTGAGCTACTTTTCACTATTGCACCATCTACTAAGCCATGGTCAATAGCTAATGCTTTGTTATATTTTACTTCATCATCAGAAAAGCCATCTATTGATGAATTCGATTGCCCATCTTGTACTGCTAACAGAATTTTTCGGATTAATTCCATATCTCGTTTCATGTTTATCACTCATCTTTCAAAGGAAAAGGAATTACATTTGGCGGCAAAAGTGACTCTTCTTTTTGGAGAATCTTTTCGAGCAATACTACTATATCTTCATCATGATCATCGGCCGCGTGAAGTGGTGCGAAAAATTCGTCTTTGGTTGCACTCCATGTTTTTTCAATAAAATCTCCTTGGCTTTTGCTAATCTCTACTATTTTCCTGAAGGCCAAAAATGTTCCTTCTCCTATTTCATAGGTTTTAAATGTTTGTTTACAGTTAGAGCATGTGCGTAGTCGAAGATAAGCATTTATATAAGGGTACTCGAAGTAAATAGTTCTGTTGACTGGCTGAGGGCTTTCAACTTTGCACTCTGAGACATGGCGGCATTTTTGGCAAAACATTATTGTCATTATTGTTCTTCTTGTTTTTGAGTTAAATTAACTGGCTATCCACTTAAAGCGGGACAAGAGATAAGGCTTAACCGTTCGTCCTGAGCTTGTCGAAGGGTGGACGGTTAAGCCGATCATGGTTCGACAAGCTCACCACGAACGGCTTAACCTAGAGTTGTCCCGGCTTAAATGGGAAGCCAATTAACTAGAACCGAAGGTACGTTGTATGCGTTTTTGGTATCTAGTTATTCGGTGTGTATAACCTAATGTGATCCCAGAGCTTTGAAGAGGCAAAATGCTTCAAAGCTCATGCCGCGCTGTGCCACTATGATATTCAGCCAGTGCTTCAGCCGCCAGCGCGTCGAGCTTTCCTGCGCCAGCATCGGCTTCAATTTGAGCATCCCAGGCGGCTCCGCTAAACTCGGCAAACCACCGGCTAAATTCAGCTAGTTCGTGTGCGGGCAGCTGTTGAACAGCCTGTTCAATCGCTTGAATAGACGTCATAAATTACTCCAAAATTCGATTTGGTTTTAAAGCCTAATAAATCCCCAATTTCTTTTCTAAATAATGGATATTCTGTCCGCCAGCGGCAAAGGCGCTGTCGTTCATGATGTCGTGTTGTAGCGGGATATTGGTTTTAATGCCGTCTATGATGATTTCGCTGAGCGCGGTGTTCATCCGGGCAATCGCGCTTTTGCGGTCTTCGCCGTGGGCAATCAGCTTACCGATCATCGAGTCGTAATAAGGCGGCACTTTATAGCCGTTGTAAATATGCGTCTCGCAACGGATGCCGGGGCCGCCGGGCATGTGGAACTGGTCGATGGTGCCGGGGCAGGGCATGAAAGTCTTGGGGTCTTCGGCATTTAAGCGGCATTCAATCGCATGGCCCTGGATTTTGACCTGATCCTGGGTTATCGATAACGGTAAACCCGCAGCAATGCGCAGTTGTTCTTTGACGATGTCAAAGCCGGTGACCATTTCGGTGACCGGATGTTCAACCTGTACGCGGGTGTTCATTTCAATGAAATAGAACTCGCCTTTTTCGTACAAAAATTCAAAAGTACCTGCGCCCAAATAGCCAATATCGACACAGGCTTTGGCGCAGCGCTCGCCTATCAGCTTGCGTTGTGCTTCGGTGATGCCGGGAGCTGGCGCTTCTTCAACCACTTTTTGATGGCGGCGTTGCATCGAGCAGTCGCGTTCGCCCAAATGGATAGCGTTGCCGTGCGAATCGGCCATGACCTGAAATTCAATGTGCCGAGGGTCTTCCAGGAATTTTTCCATGTACACGGTCGGATTGCCGAACGCCGTGCCTGCCTCGGCCTTGGTCATGGCAATGGCATTGATTAGCGCCGCTTCGGTATGTACCGTGCGCATACCGCGCCCGCCACCGCCGCCAGCGGCTTTAATGATGACCGGATAACCGATTTCCTGAGCTAGCTTCAGGTTCTTTTTGTTGTCGTCGGATAGCGGGTCATTATTGCCGGGAACGCAAGGAACACCAGCGGCCACCATCGCATTTTTGGCGGAAATCTTGTCGCCCATCATGCGGATAGTTTCGGCATTGGGGCCGATAAAGACAAAGCCGCTTTGTTTGACTTTTTCGGAAAAGTCGGCATTTTCAGATAAGAAACCATAACCGGGATGAATGGCTTCGGCGTCGGTCACTTCAGCGGCGCTGATAATGGCCGGAATATTCAAATAGCTGTCAGCCGAGGCGGCAGGGCCGATACAGACTGATTCATCAGCGAGGCGTACATGTTTTAGGTCGCGATCCGCTTCGGAATGCACCGCGACAACTTTGATGCCTAATTCCCGGCAGGCGCGCAAAATACGCAGTGCAATCTCGCCGCGATTGGCGATAACGATTTTATCGAACATGAGCTTTCCGTCCTTGATGTTATTCAATGATGAATAAGGGTTGGCCATATTCGACAGGTTCGGCGTTTTCAACCAAAATTTTGGTGACCGTGCCGCTTTTGTCCGACTCGATTTGGTTAAGGATTTTCATCGCCTCAATGATGCACAAGGTGTCGCCGACTTGGACAGCTTGGCCGATTTCGACAAAAACCTTGGTGCCCGGCGAGGCGGAGCGGTAAAAAGTGCCGACCATCGGCGATTTGACGACGTGACCGGTGATTTTTTCCTCAGTGACCACAGGTGTGGCGGCGGCCTGAGCTGGCGCTGTTGCTGCGGCAGGCGCGGGCGTATAGGCGACGGATGCGGGTGCAGCCGAATAACGGCTGATGCGGATTGATTC
>JBLRXA010000011.1:0-35553 GCA_047920955.1 Methylobacter sp.
TTTTTTGATAAATCACCTTTTCAGGTGGACGACAACTAGTCTGACACAGAGGGGGCGGGCAATACTGATAAAGATAATCAACTACCTTTTGCGCCACTGAATCTTTAATGCCTGAGACAAATACATTCGGACGCGGCTCAACAAACCATAGTTTTAATCTTCCCCTAACAGCTGGCGGCAAATCATTGGCAATAACAACTAACATATAATTCCCCCGTTATGTGAAAAAACACCCTACGGGTGCGGAAAACTCATCAAACTACGCTTAGTTTAGCCTACTAATAGCTCATCAATATCACTGCCGATTTTACCCAATAAATCCATTTCAATCGCTCGCTTACGAAATCCATTGGCAACCTTATGCTTATTGTAAACCCCAGCCATTTCCAATGTCATCGAAAACGCCAAATCAATGCTCAGTTCTTCTTTGTATAAATCGGCTAAATCATAAACAAAGGGCAACGGCGAGCCTGAATGTATAAAGCCAATATGCGGCGAATAACCCATGGCATGAACGGCTGAACTTAATAGGCCATATAAGGCGGTGTTCATTGAGGTTAAAATTTGATTGGTGACGTCGCTGATTTCAAATTTTCCCGGTGTATAAACGCGCCCTTTCCAGCCGACTTTATACTGCTGGGCTTTCTGTTCGTAAATCTCACGCACTCGATAGCCTTCCATGCCCATCATTTCATGTAGGGTTTTCCCCGCTAAATCGGCTTTAGGAAAACGCCTTGCAAAAAAATGCCTGGCGACTTCAACGGACTTTTTTTTGTCTGCCGCTAATGTCATTTGTTTGCGGAAGTTGTGGGTGTTTGCAGTGGGGGTAATGCCGGCTGCATAAAATAATAAGCTGTCTTCACCTACCCAGCACACGCTACAATTTGCCGCCGCCATAATTTTAACTGCCTCATGCGTCACACTCGTGCCAGGCCCCAAAAGCAAACAGTTAATGGTCGCAATCGGCAACCGAATCACATCACCACTCGAATCAATCCACTTCACCGAACTGTCATCAATCTCAAGCCGCCCCCTTTCCAAATACAAAAAAGGATATTTGTCTTTGACTTGCGGCAAAGTATCGCGTGTCACTTTGATTATCAAGCGAACAATGTCAGTTTTATCGTCTTCTTTTTCTTTTGTATCATTTTCTGCCATGCAATTTCTCCAGCAAAATATACACCCCCACGGGGTGTGGGGACAAACCATCATCAATCTCGAACCGACCGCGTTCAAAAGAAACACCCCCACGGGCGTGGGGAAAAATCCAAATTATTAAAGAGCAGTAACTACTCAGCCCTATTAAGTTAAACCGTTCGTGGTGAGCCCTTCGGCTGCGCTCAGGTGAGCCTTGTCGAACCATGAATGGTTTAACTTACTCGCACTTAGATTTTTTCCATTCATCCTTCGACAAGCTCAGGACGAACGGAAAAATCGGTAGTGCTAAGAATTTATCACCGTTACGCGGCGATCCCGATAAACTTTGCGTTCCCCAAAACAAACAGGTACATCTGTCAAAGTCAACACTTCATCACCTTCCTGTTCGCCGTCTAAAACGCGAAAATCTTCCAGCAATGTTTTTTCTTCTGCAATTTTTAAAGCACTTGCAAGCGCATCCGCTTCGCTATCAACAACACCACGAAAAACAAAATCGGTGGGTACGCACGACTTACGCCCTAAACACAGATCCCAAACCGGTGTTTGTAAGGCTTGTGCCAAGGCTTCAGCTTTATCACCCGGCACTTCTAAAGCGACGGCAAAATAAGCATCTTGAACATAGTAGCGATAGGTTATTTTGGTGCCGCCGCCTACGGCTTTTTTACCTTCGCTGGTTTTTGGAATCAATAATGTTTGCCACGGGTCTTTATCGTTGTATCCGCTGCCCACCATGTGAAAGTCGCGCAACAGCGGTTCACGGTCGATTTTTTTATCATTTCGACTGCGCACAAACGAAATCACGGTTTGTTTAAGTGATGCAAATTCAGCCAACAATTCTGTTTGTTCACCACCCGCTCCCAACGCACAACAAACCAATCCTAAAACACCCGATTTGGTCGGAAAATTCAGGGTATCGCGCCGCCCGAATTTTGAATCGTTTCCCCACGATTGCAGTGGAGCTTCTAACCACAGCAACAAATAACGGGTCATGATTAAACCTCAACGTGAGTTTTCAACGCCGCCACTAAATCATCAATGCTGAAATTCTCATCTTCGCCAAAGGTATAGTCCGCTTGTTTGCCAAATAACGAACCGTGCAGCTTTTCCTTTTTGCCCAAATAATCTGTTAATGTTTGAATGCTGGGTTGCAAAAAACCGCCGTCTTTGGCTTTAACGGCTGTTTCAAAAGGCACTTGCAAACGTTGTCCTTTTCGTACAAACACTTTGGCAAAATCCCACGCTGACGCGCCGGACATTGTGGTTTGCCGCGCACTCGGTACGGCTACAAACAAAGCTTTGGTAAAGGCTTCAATCGCCTCTGGCATCGCTTGCCCTGCCAAAGAATCGTAAAGTTGCCCTAAATTTAAACTGACGTAGCGGTAATAAGTCGCCGAAGAAAATTCCAAACTTCCCATGTGTCCTGCGCCTTGGTCAGTTTGTAAATCATCAACAGCGGTAAAAAACTCCACCTCAGAACTGACTTTATGAGTTGAAATTGCATGAGCAAATGAGCAAGCAGCCTCCACATTGAGTTCAGCCGCTTGCGCCACCATGCGCCCAAAAAGAAGAATATCCAACGCGTCCACTGCTTCATTGACGTTACCAATCAATGCAGCCATTTCTTTCGCCTGTTTTTTCGCGTCGGTTTGTTTAATCACCTTGTCAGGATTAAAACCTTCTTTTAGAAAAGATTCGGCAAGAATTTCAATCTCTTTTGGGCTTAAGAACAGCAAGGTATCGGTTTTATCAGGACTTGCTTCCTCTACTGCTGCGGCTGTCGTTTCTTCAAAAAGATCGCCACTTTTGGCAGCTTTGGCTGGTTTAGGCTTTGCAGCCTCTTTTTTCTTAATGAAAATTTGCTCGATTTTATCGCCACACGCTTTTGCCTGTTCATCCGTTGCCCCTTTAGCGCGGCATACTTTGGCAACCATTTCTGAAATGAGTTTGGTTCTTTCGCCGTGAACAATACCTAACTTGTGCATTTCCAACCGCACTTGCCGTTTCCAGCATTGCGAACTAACACGAGCACGGGTCGTGCCGCCCACCAACGCGGTTTTTGGCGAGCCAACATCATCTCTGTTTAAACACGTTACAGGGAATGATTGCAAAATGTGGAACTCAATAATCAAACTAGAAAATTTATTCATAGAAACTCCTTAAAAATAAAAAATAAAAACACCCCCACGGACGTGGGGAAAACGGCCAAATGATCAAATTTCACATTCTGCAATCAGAAACACCTCCACGGTCGTGGAGAAAATAAAATCTTAAAGCGGAACAATTTGCAACAACCCACAACCGAAAGCCCGCCCACGTCCTATGCCACTTTTAAAACTTTGCACAAACTTTTCTTTATCCAACACCTTCAACCGTCCAATGAGTTTGGCTTGTCCCTGTGTTACCGTTTGTCCGTCTTTTTCAAACCGTGCAACCTGTGTTTCCCGCACTTCCAAATGCGTAGGACTGACTTCAAATCCCCAGCGCGGGGCTTTTTCGATAAACCAGGCGGCAATTTCTTCGCGTTTTCGCAGTGCCACAATCTTGCGACTCACGTTTTCCCGCATTGTCGGATTAACCACCACTTCAAAACGGTAATGGTCATACTCCAAAAAACTATCCGCGATTTTTTTCATTTCCAGTTTGCCGTGTTCAGGCAAATTAGGCTGCCGATTCGACAGCAGCAAAATTTTTCGTCCGTGAAAATCGCCGCCTTTGTCGGCGTATAAAATCCCGCTGGGTACGCTGGCCTGTTTTTCTGTGGCGCTACGCACGTCAGCAAACAAGCTATAAACGACGCGATGTAAGGAATAGGCGTCGGTGATTTTTAAGGCTTTCACATCCGCACGGCTTAAATGTAAGGCGCTGGCAATCATAAGCTGGCCTCGGTGTTGGCATAATGGCGGTAAAAGTTTTGTGCCCAACGTGATTTAATGCGTTGGTTGTCGGCATTAAACCAGGATAAATCTTGTAGTAAGGCGGCGTAATCGAGCTGAATACCGGCTTTTGCGTTAATTAGGCTGAACAAGGGGCGCAGTACGCGACAAACTTCTTCAACCGAATCACAGGCTAATAAGCGGCGCAGTTTGGCTTGGGCTTGTTCGCTGTCTTTGCCGTCGTCGTAACAGCGGGCTAGGGCTTCACCGATGCGGACGCTGCCGTTGTGTTCGGCTTTGGCTTTGGCCAATGCGGAGGCGATGGTGGCGTATGGCAGGCGTTGATAGTCTTTGTCGATGTCGATAAAGCGGGCTAGATATTCCCAACTTTGATATTCGGTGGCGGGGTTGTCGGCGCGCTTTAAGGCGGCGGCAGCGGCTGTGCCATTTTTTTTGTCGATTAATTTGATGACAAACTCAACAAACTGCTGGCTTTTACTGGTTTCAGTTGTTTCACTCATGCTTCATATTCTCCTCATAGTTTCTCTAAACGACATTTTTTGATTAGTTTTCAGTTATGCCAACATTTCAAGTAACACTGAATGCCAAATTTCTAAATCAATTTCGCCCATTTTTTGTGTCAGTCGCGATTTATCAACCGACCTCAGTTGATCTAATAAAATGCGTGCAGATTTATTTTGAAAAACCAATTCAGGACGGCAAGCTAATGACTGTCCTTTGCTGGTAATTGGCGCGATGATGACACGCGGTAATGCCTTGTTCATATCATCAGGGGAAACAATTAATGCCGGTCGTATTTTTTTGATTTCAGTGCCAACAGTTGGGTCAAGATTAACCCAATACACTTCACCGCGTTTAAATCGGACGCTTACCATTCCCAATCCTCACAATCATTGTCCGGTGATAAATCTTGCCAAATATCAATATCTTGTTTGGCTTGGTAATTGTCGAACCAGCCCAGACGCGGTGGTTTTAATGCTTCTATGATGATGCGATGATTTTCCAAACGTAAATTCAGCATTTTGCTGATGCCGCAGTCCGTTAAAAATGCTTCTGGAATCTCTACAACATGAGCGTTCCCAATAACTTGTAATTCTGCTTTCATAGAACTTGCTCCTCATTTTTATTTTTTTGCTTGATATTTTTTAAGTAATAACCCAAGTTCGGCAAATTTTCTGCCCAAGCATTGATTTGTCTCGCCGTATCGTTGGGGCAATAGCTGTTGTAGGCGCTGCTGGCAAAGTCGGCGAAAGCTTTGCGCAAGGCTTTGGTGGCTTCGCTGTCTTCTCCGCAGGCGTTGACCAGGTCTTGAAATTTACGCTCGGATAATTGCCAAAACAGATGACTGGCCATGGCGGCTTGGTTTTTACCGTCGGCTTTTTGGCTTTTGAAATAGCCCAGGGTTGCGCCGTAAACAATTTTGCCCAGTTGGTCGAGTTCGGCCATTTCCAGTTTTAAGCTGCTGTACCAGCTTTCGCCTAAATAATGGCTGTCAATAAACACCACCGATTCAACAAAATCATCACTGCCTGAGCAATATTGCTCGCCTGCGTTACTGCTGACTCTTAGCCCCCCCGACCATAAACCGATTTTTGGCAGTGTTTTTCGGGCGCGCAGTAAGCCTTGTTTAATGTAGGCACATTCAAAACCGCCGCTATTGGCTTCCATAAAACTTAATAAGGCGGTCAAAAAACGCCACGGTCTACGCTCAGTATCAACCCACAACACTTTAGCGGGTTTGGCGGCGCTATTGATGGCCACACTGGGATCAATCATGCCGGTTTTGTAGTCGAGGTGGTTAATGCCTTCGGAATAATGCAAGCCTGTGTCGTTCAATAGACAGAATCGAGATAAGGGCACTAACCGACCCATCAGGCTGTTTTGTAAGCCTTCGGCTATGCTGCACTGTTCGCCTGTTGGCATTGCTTGCCAAGGGGCGACACCTAAGCCGTTGGCATAAGGTAAGCTCTGGATTTGTTCATGCGTTAAGAGGTTCAGCCATAAGGTTTCTAATAAACTTTCACCTTGCAGAAAACTGTGTAAAAAACCCATAAAACCCAATGACACGCCTGCTTTGCCTGTACTGGGTTTGCCTTTGTCATTTGATTTGCCAGTGTAGCCCGCTGATAACATAATTGAGTTATCCGTTTTTTTTCCGCCAAGCGCAAATCCCATGAGTTGAACAATCAGTAAAGATTTATCTGCATTATCCAGTGGTTTTTCAATGTGTATTTGATTTAAAACTGTAGTATTTCCTGTGGCAATTTCGGGTAAAACTGCGCCCATATTTTGCGTTGCGGCTGTTGAAATTTGGGATATTTGTAAAAACGGTTTTTCACCGTATAAATAAAAACTATCGTGCCATTGTTCCAGATAAGCCACACATTTTTTAGCTAAACCATCAGCCGCTAACGTTTGCCACTCATCATCATCTTTGGGGGTGCAAGCGGCTTGTGCAATAGCCAGCAGCAGCTTGGTCACGGCGATTTTTTGCACCGGATTGCCGCCTAAAGCACGGTAGCTGGGTTCGGTAAAAATCTGTTTTAAGCTGACACGCCCAATATCGGCAATGGGAATCCAAGGCGAATCAATCAAATTAAATTGGTTTTCTATCATGAAAACTCCTGAATAAATTTTTTAGTCGGGTAGGTAGAGACATAACAAGTTACGTCTCTACAAAAAACACCCCACGGGCGTGGGGAAAAAAACAATTCCGTTTGCTTATCAATCAAGCTCTTAAGAAACACCTCCACGCAAGTGGAGAATTATTTTATCTTCTCAATTATTCAACGTAAGACAGAGATAAGTTTCACGCTACGCCCTGCTGTCGGGATATAACAAAGCCTCCCGTGGGCTGACATTTAGGGTCTCTGTTAATTTTTAAGAAGACGCTAAAGACTCTACTCCTAAAAAATATTCCATTCAAGTTCTTAATTTTAAATTTTTAACTTTAACGGTATTCATCTGAATGTTTGTTCGTTTTTAATAATGAATGTATTACAATTGCTATCAAATAAAATACAATTGATAACATTATGAAGACAGATATTATTACTACCCGCCTTGAGCATGACCTCAAGGTAGAATTCACCCACGTTTGCGCTGAAATCGGCTTAAACCCCTCGCAAGCCATTAAATTATTTGCCAAAGCGGTTATTAATCATGGCGGCATTCCGTTTGAACTCAAAGCCAAACAGCCCAACAGCCTCAGTATTCAAGCCATGCAGGAGTTGGCGCAAGGCCAAGGCCATAAAGTAGCCGACACCCGCGCTTTGTTCGCTGAACTGGACGTCGATTTACCGAATGCTTGAAATTATTTACGCCAGTCAGTTTAAAAAGGACTTTAAAAAATTGCGCACGTTGCCGTTAGCCGATTTAAAGGCGATTTTTGATGTCATTTCACACTTGGAACAAGAACGCAAACTTGAACCACGTTATAAAGACCACGCGCTAATCGGCAATTGGGACGCATTTAGAGAATGTCATATCAAGCCGGATTTGCTGCTCATTTATCGTGTGCAGGACGCTGAATTACAACTCGCCCGCATCGGCTCACATAGCGATTTGTTTTAAATTTTCTCTGTGTAATAGCCTAAATGGTTGTTATAACTTAACTGGTATTTTTCTGAGACCACGCTATCTGCCAAGCCTTTAATCTCATCACTTTCATTCACAAGAGCCACCCGCAACACGCTTTCGCCAAATTCAGGATTACCCAAATAAAAAAAATCTTTAAGCCAGCCGAGTTCCTTGATTGATACGGCTTTGGGCGCCAGATAATCGGTGACTTGCACCGTTTGTTTTAATAGTGTGGCGGCCAATTCACGCCAGCGTTTTTTGTCTTGGTTTTTGATGCCATGCGGTAACACGAGCTTTTCATTATTGAGCAGGGTGATTTCGGTGCCGGTTTTATCGGCATTGCGCCGATAATGACGCAACAGCAAAACTTGTATGTTGTCTTGTTCGCTGTAACGGGTGCAGGCGGTTTCGGGTAGGGTTTTTCCGGCTTTTGATAAGCCGAATAAGGCGAGTTGATTGAGTTCGCTGCGCTTTTTTTCTAATTCGGATTTATAGCGTCGCAGCTTGCCAACTTCTTCATTCTCAACATAAGTGGCTTCAATCAAGGTTCTGATGTCTGACGGCAAACTGATGCTTGATAAGTGCTGCCACACGGCCAAGCTACGGCACAAAACATAAGGGCTGTACACTTTGGCGCTGGTGCCGAATAAGTCAGTATTTTCTATCGCCGCATTGAGTTCCGGCACTAATAACCAGGCTTCCCGCTGTGCTTCATTAGGGCGCACGGTGTTTTGATGCCGCCACAATCGTCCTAATCGTTGTAAGAGCATGTCAGTCGGCGCAAAACGAGAGACGAGAAAATCCGCATCAATGTCGAGCGATTGCTCTAAAACTTGGGTGCCGACCAGGATGCGGCCTTTAAGTTGGCGTTCGGGGGTGTTTTTGCCATATAGGTTGACCCAATAGTTTTCTTTATCGGTTCGGTCGATCTTTAAAAACCGCGAATGCAATAATCCGCATTCAATCGTCATACCGCTGGCTCGTGTGTTGAGTAGACGAAAACGCTGCTGTGCTTCGGCAACGCTATTTTCAATCCATAGAACTTGTTGCCCTTGTTCGGCGCGTTTTAAGGCTTCTTCTAGCGCGTCATCATCATTTTTACAACAATGAACGGTCACTTTGTGATTTGCCAACGGGGCAACGCTGAGTTCTTGTAATGTGCTGTTGTTAGACTTGGCAGAGATCAGCGGATAGGCTTGTTCCTGAACCGATTCAGCCAATAATTTACCCCGCCGTTCTTGGGTTAATGTCGCGCTGAGAATAATCACCGTGCAATGTAGCCCACGCAATGCTTTAACTAGATTGTCTAAAAGGGTGCCGGTGTAAGCGTCATAACTATGCACTTCATCGAGAATGACCACTTTACCCGCTAAACCAAAGGTTCTGACAAAGCCATGCCGCACATTCATAACCGCCATTAACGCCTGATCGATTGTGCCAACCGCAAACGGCGCAAGCACACCGCGCTTTTTATTATCAAACCATGAACCGTTGGGATTACCCTCAACGGCTAACTCTTTTAACCAGGCATTGCCATGTAACAATAAGGCTTGTTGGTGCGGGCTTTGCTCGTTAAGAATTTTGCTCAGAAATTGATTAACACGATCATGGATTTTGTCGGAAGTGAGCTGTGTCGGCAGGGCGAAATAAATGCCAGTGGCGTGTCCACGGCTGATGGCTTGATAGGCGGCATACAAGGCGGCTTCGGTTTTACCCAGTCCCATCGGCGCTTCTAAAATATAAACCCCGGCCTGTGTTGCTTGTTCAAATAGTTTTTCTTGGCTAGGGTGGGGCTGGAAATTGAAAATATCGGAAAAACTTAAATTGGTTTTTAGTTCGGGCCGGACAAATCCGGCATTGTCCAATGCTTGTTTGATCAGTGCTTGCCAGTCGGTTGCCGGATCGTCAAAAATGGAAGATGAGCCAATCCAATCGGCAACGCTGGTTAAACCGGCTAAAACACGCGCCTGTTCTGGGCTTCTGACGGTGGGAAAATCACAGTTCAAGGCTTTTTTAAGTTCACTAACCAATTCTGTCCTTCGCTGTTGCCAGGCTACGCCGCCAAAAACAGCATCTTCGGCTAAATTAGATAACGAGGGCGAATAACCGTGATGCTGCCCTAAGATTTGCGGGATATAGTGGCCGACATTTAAGGCGTCGGCGGTCGCTTGGCTGACGCCGGCATGACCGCCCCAGTTTTTTTCACTATCGGGATTGGCGCTTTTTAATGCTGGGTTTGAATTTTTCTGATAATTCGTTGTGCCACGATAGATTTTTTCTTGGAAGGTGGGGCTCACTTTGCCTAAATCATGGCAAGCGGCAATAAGCTCTGAGCCTTCGGGAAATAAATCTTCAACTAACCACGCGGGCATTCGTGCCATGAGTTCTTTCGCAACTTCCCCGACAATGTGGCAATGGTTGAGTACCTTTCTGCCCGGTTGTTTTTGGCCGTAGGTTTTTGCTAAACAGTCATCGAGCAACAACGCGCCGGGTAAATTTTGCGCGGTAGTGGGCGCGTTTTTAGGTCGATTGAGCATTATTATCTTCCTCGCATTCAACTCATAAGTGTAAAACGGAATTGAAACGCTACAAACCACGCCCCTTATCCGGCTGTATCCTAAAGAATAACGCATAAAGCACGGGCACGGCAATTAAGGTCAATAGCGTGGCGAAAGCCAGGCCGCCCATGATGGTCACGGCCATGCTGGCAAAAAAAGCATCGTTCAATAACGGCAGCATACCCAGTATGGTGGTGCCTGCGGCTAAAAATACGGGGCGGATACGGCTGACGCTGGCATGTAAAATGGCGTCGTAATGGTCTTTTTCTTCGGCGATTTGTGTGTCGATTTCATCGACCAATACAATCGCATTTTTCATCAACATCCCTGACAAGCTTAACAGGCCGAGCAGAGCCATAAAGCTGAACGGTTTGCCGAATGACAACAGACCGATGACCACGCCGCAGACTGACATAGGCACAACCAGCCAGATAATGAGCGGCTGGCGCACTTTGCCGAACAGCAGGATGCTGATAATGAGCATGACCAGCATGCTGACCGGTAGTTTCGAGTTCAGTGCGGTTTGCGCATCGCGCGAGCTTTCATATTCGCCACCCCATTCCATTTTATAATCGGCGGGCAACTCAATCGCCTCGATTTGGCTTTTGAGTTGCTTAAAGGCTTGGTCGGCGGTTAGTCCGGCCGCTGGATCGGCTTGCGCTGTCAGTGTGCGGACGCGGTCGCGCCGATGGATTAAGGCATCTTCGCTGAGGGTGTCAACGCGGTCGACCACTTGGGTGATGGGCACAAAGGTTTGGGTGAGCGCGCTGTACACTAAGCGGTCATTGAGGCGGCTGGGGTTATGGCGTTCCGTATCGGGCGGCCGGGCGACAATAGGGATTAATTTGTCATGTTCGCGGTAGGTGCCGGCCTCCACGCCAGTAGTGGCAAATTGCAGGCTGGTGGCGACTTCACGCAAATCAACACCCGCTATTCTTGCGCGTTCGGCATTAAAAACAGGCGCCAGAACCGGCTCTTTTTGCCGCCAATTGGTGCGCACATCAATCAGTTCTTTATTGGCCGCCATGATGTCGGTCGCTTTGGCGCCGAGTTGGCGCAATACGGCTGGGTCGGAACCGGAAAAACGGGCTTCTATTTTTGCGCTGGCGCCAGGCCCAAACACGAGGCGTTGGGTGCGGATTTCCGCATTCGGGTACGCGGCGCTCAGTTCGTATTTGAGTTCAGCGGCGAGGGCGTCAATCACGGCAATATCGGTCACGCGGATAATGAACTGCCCATAAGAACTGTTAGGCTGTTCGGGCGCGTAGGTCAGCATATAGCGGCTGGCGCCTCGGCCGACAAAATCGGCAACAGAAAGCACATTGGCTTTGGCGCGGATCACGGCATCGATTTCGGCCATGTCATGCGCGGTCGTGCGGATGTCTGTGCCTTCCGGTAATTGGTAGTCGAGATAAAACAGCGGCGTGTTGGAATACGGGAAAAACTCCTGCTTGACTGCGCCAAAACCGGCAAAACAGGCGACGGTAATCAGCACTAAGGCAATAATGGTCAGCACTCTGGCATGTAAGACGCCTTCGAGCAATTTTTGGTAAATTTTGTATACCGGGTTGGCATAAGGGTCTGCGCCGTTATCGGCCGCGTCCACTTTAAGGAACAGATAACCGAACAGCGGCGTCACGGTAATCGCCAAAACCCAGCTTAACAGCAGGGAAAAGCTGATGACCGCAAATAAGGAGAACAGAAATTCGCCGGTGACATCAGAGGACAAGCCGATGCCGGAAAACGCCATGATGCCGATGACAGTCGCGCCGAGCAAAGGAATCTGGGTGCGGTCGGTTGCCGTGCAGGCGGCTTTTTTGGCCGCTATGCCGCGCTGCATGTTAATCAGCATACCTTCGGCCACGACAATGGCGTTATCCACCATCATGCCCATGGCTATAATCAGTGCGCCTAGGGAAATCCGTTCCATATCAATGCTGAACAGGCTCATAAACAACAGCGTACCCAGGACGATGAGCAGCAGGGTGGCGCCGACAATCAAGCCGATGCGCCAACCCATCATCAGGCACAGCACCAAAATGACAATCGCCACCGAGACAACCAGATTGTCAATGAAGCCATTAATTGATTCATCGACGACCTTGTGCTGTTCGTAAATGGGATGTATTTCAACGCCCGCCGGGATGCGCGCCTTGAGTTCTTCCAGACGCGCTTCAACGGCATGGCCAACGGTGACGATATTGGCGTCGGCGACCCCGGAAACGGCCAGGGTAAAGGCATCGGAACCGTTGAAACGCACCAGATGTTGGGGAATTTCGGTGGGTTCTCGGTGTATTTCGGCAATATCGATAAGGCTGATTTGCTCGGTGCTGCCGGGTTTGCCGATACGCAGCGTTTCAATTTGCGCCAGGGAATCAAAGCCGCCACCGGATACAATGCGGATACGGCGGCCATCCAGCGTTATGGCACCGGCTTCGGCAACGGTATTTTCCGCCTGTATGGCCGCAAGCACCTGTTGCATAGATAAGCCCAGGCGGGTGATGCGGTCGCTGGGGATTTCGATGTAAATGGTTTCCTTGCGCTCCCCGGCGGTTTCTACCTTTGCCACATTGGCTACTGTCAATAATTCGCGCCGTAAAAAGGTGGAAATGTCCAGAATTTCCTGCGCGGAAAAATCCGTTGCCGTTACCGCATAAAAAATGCCGTACACATCGCCGAAATCATCGTTGACAACCGAAGGATGGATGCCGGACGGCAGGTTTTTTTGTGCATCATTGACTTTGCGCCGCAATTCATCCCAGACCTGCGGCATGGTATGGCTGTCGTAGGTGTCTTTAATTTCGACGGTAATTTCCGACATCCCCGGCTTGGATTTCGAGGTAATCCTTTTGACCTGGGGCAACTGCTGGATTCTGGATTCCAGTAACTCAGTGACTTCCTGTTCCACTTCAACCGCTGTCGCCCCCGGATAACCGGTGACCACCAAGGCCTGTTTAATGGTGAAGGCTGGGTCTTCCAGTCTGCCCACGCTATTTAGGCCCCAAAGCCCGCCGATAAGGCACAGCAAAATCAGTAACCAAGTATTAACCGGGCGTTCAATGGCGCTGCGCGCAATAGCAAAACTCATAGCTCAGGCCTTTAAAATGAAATGAAACGGCGCACGGCCATACCTTCGCGCAACAAGTGCGCGCCGGCGGTCACGATTTGCTCGTCTTGTGTCAAACCCGATAACACCGGAATGGTATTTTTTTTGATGGCGCCCAAAGTGACGGGGCGGGACGATACCGTTTCCGTTTGCGCATCGAACACCCACACCCGGGGCGCGCCTTGCCCATCGTAATCAAGAGCGGACACCGGAATGGCCAGTTGCGGCGCTTCTATGCCTTCCTTTTTGCTGATGATGACGGTGACGGTCATGCCCGGCAGCACATGGCGGTTATTGTCCCGGGCCAAACCGAAAATCACTTCGTAGGTTTGCGCCACGCTACCCGCCTCGGTGATATGTTCACGGTAACTGAGCGGAAAACGCTGTTCCGGCCTATCCTTAAACACAGCTTCCGCTGTGAAGTCTGTGGTCTGTGCCAGTAGCTTAACCATGTTTTCCGGGATATTAATGCGCACGCGTAACTCGCTTAATTTTTGTACGCGGACGACCGCTTGATGCGCGGCCACATTGGTGTAATTGTCCTGCAGGCGTTGGCTCACCAGGCCATCGAAAGGCGCCACCATGCGCGTGTATAACAGATTGCGTTCGGCTGTTTTTAACGCCACCTGATTTAAGGTAAAGGTGGTTTCGGCTTGATCGAGCATGGCTTTCGGCAGTGAGCCTGATGCGAACAGATTGCGTTTGCGCGTCACGTCCAGCTTAGCCAGATTAAATTGCGCCTTGGCCTGTTCGACAGCGAGGCGAAAATCGCTTTGCTCCAAAGCGGCAACCAGTTGGCCTTTGGCGATAAGCAGACCTTCTTGGGCAGGCAGTTGGGTTATTTGTCCCGGCACCTGAAAAGACAAATCGACCGTGCTGACCGCATCGACACGTCCGACAAATTGCCGTTGCAACAAGGTAGTGTTGGCCGACACGGCTTCAACGCGCACCGTGCGTAACGGCGGCTCAGGGATGTCGATGCCGTTATCGCAAGCGGACAACAAGGCCAACAGCATTAATGCCGACAGCCCGTGCAGAGGAAAAAAACCGAAAGGTGAGGAGGGTTTGGAAATCATGCGTTAGCCTTAATTAACTGGATTCGTGAATGTCTTTTTGCGCGGACTTTAAAGATAGCTGGAGTCCAAAGCTGGCTTTGGCTGTTCAAAGCTAGCTGTGAACTCCAACAGGGGCGGCGGATGTTATTGTTTTGCGCGTTACCTTTATGTGTATTTCTCACAAAACGCCCAGCGCCCGGCGCAAGTTTAGCGTCGCCATGACCGCGTCATAACGGGCATTATTAAAATTGTCGTAAGTCCTGATACGCAAATTTTCCGCATCCAGCACCTCGGTATGTGCAGCAAGCCCTTGTTGATAACGCTCGGTACTGACTTTTAGGTTTTCATCGGCTTGGGCGATGGCCTGCTCGGCAACTTTGACCCGTTTTTGCGTCTCTTGGCTATCTAGCCACGCCTGCCGCACCTGGAGCGTAATCGCGCCCATCAAATCATTGCGCTGGGAGCTTAAGGCCGAGGCTTGGTGGTTCAAGGCATTGCTGCGGTGCGCCGTCGAACCGTCATAGATTTTCCAGTCCACCGTGGCATTGGCCATCCACATGCCCTCGAATGCCTGGTAGCGGTTTTGTTGGTATTGGTAGCCGCCGTTGACATTGACTTGCGGCCACAAATTGGCTTTTTCGCTGGAGGCCTGCGCTTCAAGCGCATGTATTTGTTCGCCCAGCGTAATAATTTCAGGGCGTTGTGAAAACGCCTGTTCGTTCAATTCCGCCAACGTGCCGGTCATGGCTTCCGGAAATTCTTCGGCCAAACTGACTTCAGCCGCCAAATCGCGGTTGAGCAACTGGTTAAAATTTGCCTTGGCAATATTCAGCTGATTTTCTTGTTGCAGCACCCGTTGTTCGGCATTGCTAAGTTCGACCTGAGCCGCCAATAAATCATTGCGCGCCACCATGCCTTGTTGGTAAAAAGCATCAACATCCTTGGCGTGAGCCTTGAGCGTCTCGACATGGCTCTGCGCCACTTGCAGTGCTTTCTCCGTGCGGAAAATAGCAATAAAAGCGTTGGCGACCTGTAATTTGACATTTAAAGCCGTGGTCGATTCATTGTGTTCGCTCGCCAGCTTATTCGCTTCGGCGGCCTCAATACTACGGCTGATACGGCCGCTGGTAAAAACCGGCACACTGACAATAGCCTGCGCATTGGCACTGCCAGACTGTGTCGTGGCAAATTGCGCCTGCTGCCCGCCCACCACCGTTTTTGCCGAAGGCGTCTCGCTTAATTGCGTGTAACCGCTACGCACATTGAACTGCGGCATCCGTTGCCCCTGCGCCGCAAAAAGTTGTTGTTCAGCGGCCTGGCTATCGGCTTTCGCGGCAACAATATGTTGGTTTTGGTTCAGCGCCTCGGCAAAAGCCTGTTCCAAGGTTTCCGTCGCCACAACTTGCCGGGAAAACAGGACGGCCATTAACAGCAGGCTATTTTTAGTGTTCATAAGCTAAACCTTGCATATACAAACTCACCACTTGATTAATTAATACAGTCTTTTCTTCAGCAGAAGGCGGGGCTTTTATGCCTAGTAGACATTGGAAATGCAAATCGCCTTTTAACAGGCTAAAAAAAGCGTCGGCGGCAAAGCGGGTATTTGGAATATTGACCTGCTTGCGCCGATTGACATTTTCCAAATAGCGTTCCAATAACGTCAGTGCATTTTTAGGCCCGCTTTCGTAAACCAAGCGACCCAGCTCAGGAAAAACATAGCATTCGGCAATCACCAGCCGGTAAATGGCCAGCGACTCTTCGGCAAAAATCAAATCGATAAAGGCAGATGCAATTTTTTTCAGATTGTTTTCCACATTGCCCGAATCGATAACCAGCGCGTCCATAATTTGCAGCAGCGACGTGCATAATTCGCCAATCACCGCCGCCAACAGATCATGCTTGCTGTCAAAATACTTGTACAACGTGGCCTTGGAAACCGGTGCCGCCTGCGCGATTTTATCCATGCTCACCGCATTAAAACCATGGTTCAAAAACATCGCGGTTGCGCCTTTAATAATGCTTTGCCGTTTTGGGTGGCTCAGTCCTGCTTCCATAATTTGATTCGCCAGGGGGGGTAGGGCGTCCATTATAAACTGAACCGTTTAGTTTACAATGGGTTTGTTAGGATAACGCCTGAAAGGGCATAACTAAAATGGTTGTCCACGACAGTCACAAAGCGAGTTAGGCAAAAATTTGGAAGGCCGGTCTATCGGCAGCCCGTAGATACTGGGGTAACGCTATTTTCACGATAGCTGGAGTCCAAAGCTGGCTTTGGGCTGTCAGAACTGGATTTGAACTCCGACAGGGGGCGGCGGGTGTTATTTTTGCAGAATAACGCTGAACGATGAGAAAAAAAGTCCACGAAAGCGAGGAAAATGCCGTTTTCTTTCGTGGACAGAGTTGGATCTGTTATTTTCAGGAAGTGGCCTATTGCAAATTCTCAATCAATACATCAGCAAATTCGCTGCATTTCACTTCGGTCGCGCCGTCCATCAAACGGGCAAAATCATAAGTCACCCGCTTACTGGAAATGGCGGCGTCCATGGCGGCAATGAGCGCATCGGCAGCTTCTGTCCAACCTAGATAACGCAACATCATTTCACCGGATAAAATCAATGAGCCGGGATTGACTTTGTCCTGATCGGCGTATTTGGGCGCAGTGCCATGGGTGGCCTCAAACACGGCGGTGCCGGTTTGGTAATTGATATTGCCGCCGGGGGCAATGCCGATACCGCCGACTTGCGCGGCTAGCGCATCGGACAAATAATCACCGTTCAAATTCAAGGTTGCGATGACGTCGAAGTCTTCAGGCCGGGTCAATACTTGCTGTAGGGTAATGTCGGCAATGGCATCTTTAAACAGAATACGGCCTTTTGCCAATGCTTCGGCCTGCACCTTATTGGCCGCCTCGACACCGAATTCGGCGCGGGTTTTTTCCCAGTGTCCCCAGGTATAAATTTGGTCTGGGTATTCGCGCTCGGCCAGTTTATAAGCCCAGTTGCGAAACGCGCCTTCGGTAAATTTCATGATATTTCCTTTATGCACGATAGTCAGCGACTTGCGTTTGTTGGCAATGGCGTAGTCAATCGCCGAGCGCACCAGACGTTCGGTGCCTTCTTGCGACACCGGCTTAACGCCGATACCGGCGGTGTCAGGAAAACGGATTTTGGCGTATTGTTTGGGGAAATTATCTTTTAACAGGCGCAAAAACAGCTGCGCATCATCACTGCCTTGCTCAAACTCAATCCCGGCATAAATGTCTTCGGTGTTTTCCCGGAAAATCACCATATCGACCGCACCGGGATTTTTGACCGGTGACGGTACGCCCTGAAACCATCGGACTGGGCGCAAACACACATACATATCAAGAAGCTGCCGTAAGGCTACGTTTAATGAACTGATGCCGCCGCCAACCGGCGTGGTCAATGGGCCTTTAATCGACACCAAATAAGTTTTGCAGGCTTCGACCGTCTCATCGGGCAGCCAGGTGTTAAACAGCCGGTTGGCTTTTTCCCCGGCGTAGACTTCCATCCAGTGAATTTTCTTTTGCCCGTGGTAGGCGCTGGCAACCGCCGCATCTAACACGCGTACGGTGGCGCGCCAAATATCAGGCCCGGTGCCGTCACCTTCGATGAAAGGGATAATCGGATTATCAGGCACCACCAGTTTGCCGTTTTGTACGTTGATAGCACTGCCGTTTGGGGGCGGGGTAAGTGTGGGACTAGCCATGGCAACTCCTTGGATTATGAGTATATACGGTGGCGGCATCGTCGCGACTCGAACGATAACGCCTTTATTTATAATGGATTATCTTCGTTAAGCTAAAAACTTGAACATCAAGCACAAGCATAATAACAAAAGCCTTACGATTTGCATCATTTAACCGCCCTAATGTTAATCAAGGCCGGTTTTGTCTATAATCGGGGCAATTTTAAACCCGCGCCGGGCAACGCAGACAAATCGTTGCTTCAACATTAGGTTCAGGTTCCAGTTAACAGGAGTAACACTTTGAACCCAAAGCACAAGATTTTGTTCGCAGGCGACCCGCACGGGGACTTCAAGCCGTTGATAGCGGCAGTGCATGAATATAAACCTGAAGCCGTGGTGTTGCTCGGCGATTATGATTTGGACAGGCCGTTGGAAAGCTGTTTGCAGGATATTGTCGGCTTAACCCAGATTTGGTGGATTGCCGGGAATCATGATTTTGAAACGCCCAACAAACATAAGCATTTGTTTAATTCCGCCTTGGCGGACAAAGGTTTGCACTTAAAAGTCACGGAAATAGCCGGCTTGAAAGTTGCTGGCTTGAGCGGTATTTTTTTAGGGCGCGTCTGGTATCCGCCGCAACCGCCAAAATGGCAGGGCAAACAGGACTATCTGCGTAACCAGCCTACGCATATCAGGCACAAAGCCATGTCGTTAAAATATAAGGCGGCAATTTGGCATGATGAATTTGAAGCGTTAAAAACCCTGAAGGCGGACATTTTAGTCAGCCATGAAGCGCCAGGGTCGCATCGCCACGGTTTCGATGTGATTGGCGAATTGGCCGCCGCTATGGGCGTCAAACATATTTTTCATGGCCATTTGCATGAGAATTATTCCGTTGTTATCAAAAAAAATATCAAGGTCGTCGGCGTAGCAGATAAGGCGGTTGCCGACCTAATGGGCAACATGCTTAACAAAGGGGGTTAAAGAAAATGAATGGCTTTTTAGAAAACGCCTCGTCAAGGCACCTGATACCCGGCGTTCTGTTAGCCGGTCTTTTATGGCTCAGTTATTTGGTGCTCAGCGAATTTTTATATGTGCTCACCTGGTCATTTATCATCGCTTATTCAACATGGCCGCTTTATCACCGGCTACGCGGGCGCTTACAAAATAACGCGACGCTCAGCGCCTTGCTGATGACCATTGTCATTGCCCTGTTCATTTTCATTACGGTATTTGGTCTGGCCGCCTTGCTCCAAGACGAATTGAAATTCGCTTACCAGGCTATTGTGGCCAATCTGTTGCAGGAGTCTTACGAGCTGCCTGAATCCATCAAAAATACCCCGTGGCTCGGCAATTACCTGCAAGAATGGCAAGTCAGGCTGGCTGATGACCGGGCTGCCGTGGCCGCCCAACTGGCCAATTGGGCGAAACAGTGGCTGGGTTATGTGGGTAGCTTTTTGGGCGGTATCGGCCATTACATAATGAAGTTTGCCGTGGTTACGGTGACTCTATTTTTCTGTTTCCGCGACGGTGAAAAAATGGTCGAACAGGCACACACCGGCTTAATTCAATTTCTGGGCAAACACCAGGACTTTTACTTCCAGTCCATCACCAAAACCACTAATGCTGTGGTTAATGGCTTGGTGCTGACCGCATTGGCCCAAGGATTTCTGGCGGGATTAGGCTTTTATATAGCCGATGTTAAGGCGCCGGTATTGTTCGGCGCCATTACCGCGCTGTTGGCGCTGGTGCCAATGGTGGGGGCGGCAATCATTTGGCTGCCAATCGGCATCGCTTTAATCATGATGGATCGCGTTGGCGATGGCATTGGCGTATTGCTTTGGGGCGGGTTAATCGTCAGCACCGTCGATAATGTCATTAAGCCGCTCATTATCAGCGGCGCCGGACAAGTGCCTTTTCTGGTTGTGCTGTTCGGCGTCCTCGGCGGCCTGTCAGCTTTCGGCATGGTCGGGTTATTTATGGGGCCGGTCATTCTCGCCGTTTTGCTGGCGGTATGGAAAGCCTGGCTGGATCAGCAAAGCGGCGAAAACGCGGCAGACGACGGATGACGGCAATCCGCTTATTTTTCAAACAAGGCTATCGACTCCACATGGCCGGTTTGTGGGAACATATCCATTACCCCGGCTTTTACCAGCTTATAACCCAGCTCATTCACCAGAATCCCGGCATCGCGGGCGAGTGTTGACGGATTGCACGAGACATAAACAATTTGTTCCGGCTGCCATTTTTTAAAATGATGCAGGACATCGGAAGCACCGGCTCTGGACGGGTCAAGCATAATTTTGTTGTATTTTCGCTGAGCCCAAGGCTGATCGCTAATATCCTTGCTTAAATCGGCGGCATAAAATTCAACATTTTCAATGCCGTTATCGCGGGCGTTTTCTTTGGCATGATTGACCAAAGGCTGGTCGCCTTCAACGCCGACCACGTTTCCGGCAAATTTAGCCATCGGCAGGGTAAAGTTGCCCAAGCCGCAAAACAAATCCAGCACCGAATCGTTTTCATTCAAATCCAAGGTTTCCAGTACCCGGTTAATCATTTGCTTGTTGATGTCGTAATTCACCTGGGTAAACATCGCCGGTTTGAATTTAAACACTAAGCCTTGATCCGGCAGCGCATACGTCGGCGTCACTTCCGGCTCGCCATCGAGCGGCACAATGGTGTCCGGGCCTTTCGATTGCAAACACACCGAAATGTCATGCTGATGCCCAAACTCGCGCATCCGTTCCTTATCGGCATCCGTTGGCGGCTCCAGCACCCGAAACGACAACACGCATTGCTTATCGCCAATCGCCACTTCGATTTGCGGAATTTTATCGCGAATGCTCAAGCCGCCGATCATCTCCGACAGAGCCATCAGTTTAGTGCCGACGATAGGGTTCATCACCACGCAGCTTTCAATTTCAGCTAAGTAAGGATGCCGCCTTTCCCTAAAACCCACCAGTACCCGGTTCTTTTTCTCAACATATTTAACCCCCATCCGCGCCTTGCTGCGGTAGCCCCAATGCGGGCCTTCCAGCGGTTGCCATAGTTCTGGGATTTCGGTTTTGCCAATGCGCTTAAACTGGTCAACCAGCAAATCCTGCTTAATGCGGATTTGCGCAGATGATTCGACATGCTGAAAACTGCAACCGCCGCACACGCCGTAATGCGCGCACAACGCATCAACGCGGTCGGTGGCGCGGCTTAACAGTGTGACCACTTTGCCTTCGGCATAATCTTTGCGGCTTTCGGTATATATAAATTCAACGTCTTCGCCGGGCAACGCTTCATCAATAAAAATCACTTTGCCATCGACATGGGCGACGCCGCGCCCGTCATGGGCCAGCGATTCAATGGTGACTTTAACCGGTTCGGTCGGTAAGGGTTTTTTAGCTCTTCTTCTATTTGCCATCTTACTTTTGTTTCCAGCTGCCTGAGGATTGATACCACCAGCCCGGCAGGGCATTACTGATCCAGCGGGCGGCAAAGGTTGATTTGATTTGCGCCGCCCAATCGGGGTGACCATTGGCATTAGCGATTGCCAGATACAGTGCTTGCCGGTCGGCATTTTCAGCCGCGACCAGTTTAGTGACCTGATTCCTGTCTTTAAGCGGCACATTGCCAGCATCCCTGACCGCCAGCAAACCGTCCGCCTGTATGCCGATAAAACCGGCCGCATATAAAGGTTGCAGGCTAGGAAAACGGGCTTCCATAGTCGCACGCAAACGCCTGATGTCTGCGCTGTCAAGGGTCAGGTCAGCTTCAGCCGCATGTGCGGATGCTATCACTACATTAAGCGCGCCATCAATTAACTGGTAAATGCCCACCTGCCAAGCCGGCAGACTGGCTTTAGGTTCTGTTTTTTGCGGTGCGAGGTTTTGAATATCCCTGATGATTTCATCTGCCGCCTTTTCCGCCGCCGCAGCGGGAAAATAAATGTTGATAGTGACGCAGGCCGTCAATAATAAGGCCATTGCTATGGCTATTTTTCTCATAATGCTCTCCAAATAATTTAGTGATGCCGCAACATGCGGCAACCATTCCATGCCAGTCAGGCCTGGGGATTATAGCCGATCAGGGTTCGGCAGGCTCGCCGCGAATGGCTGGGTGTATCCATATTGTTATTTTAACCTGATTTCCAAGACCTTAGCTGAGGCTAACAGGAAGCGGCCATCCACCTTGCCATAAGCCGCTAAAACCCTTGTGTGATATAGCTTATCTCTTTTCCGTTTAAACACCATTTAGTTTTCATTCCCAGACTTATTTCGTGTCAAAATAGGCATTTTTCTTACCTGTATTAAATCGAGAACCCCAGTCTTTATGAAAATAGCTATTTTATCCCGCAACCCCAAATTGTATTCGACTTCCCGGCTAGTTCAAGCCGCCGAAGCCAGGGGACATCAGGTTCGGGTTTTGGATGTGTTACGTTGCTATATGAATATTACCTCACATAACCCATCCATCCATTATCGGGGTGAAGACTTAACAGAATTTGATGCCGTTATTCCCAGAATCGGCGCTTCCGTCACCTTCTATGGAACGGCGGTATTGAGGCAGTTTGAAATGATGAACGTATTTCCACTGAACGAATCGGTCGCCATCTCCCGCTCGCGTGACAAATTAAGGTCGGTGCAATTGCTGGCCAGAAAAGGCATTGGCCTGCCGGTCACTGGCTTTGCCAATAATCCTGATGATATTGAAGATTTAATCGCCCAAGTCGGCGGCGCCCCGCTGGTCATCAAATTGCTCGAAGGTACGCAAGGCATCGGCGTGGTGCTGGCGGAAACCCATAATGCCGCCGAGAGCGTCATCCAGGCCTTCATGGGGCTTAAAGCCAATATTATGGTGCAGGAATTTATCAAGGAAGCCGGCGGCAGCGACATCCGCTGTTTTGTCGTCGGCGATAAAGTGGTCGCGGCAATGAAACGCCAAGCCTTATCGGGGGAATTCCGTTCCAACCTGCATCGTGGCGGTTCGGCCTCATTAGTCCGGTTAACCCCGGAAGAACGTTCCACAGCCGTACGCGCCGCCAAAATCATGGGCTTGAACGTATGCGGCGTAGACATACTGCGTTCCAACCACGGCCCGGTCATCATGGAAGTCAATTCCTCGCCCGGATTGCAAGGCATAGAAGCCGCCAGCGGCAAAGACATTGCCGACTTAATCATTCAATTTATTGAAAAACGCTTTGATACACTGGAAATTTCCAAAGACAAATCGCCCAACAACATCAACACCCGTACCCGAACCCGTGGCAAAGGGTAATTTTTAACGCTATTTCAACAAGGCAAAAAGCATGTCAGATTTTAAAAGGTATCACTGTTTAGAATGTGAACACATTTATGACGAAACTAAAGGCGACCCCGCCAGCGGCATAGCGCCGGGCACACGCTGGGCCGATATTCCTGAGACTTGGGCGTGTCCGATCTGCGGCGCGCCAAAAAGTTTTTTTGAATTGCTGGACTATTGATACTCCGAATTTGGCGCATCCGCGTTCAAAGCCTGTTTTTTTCGATCTGGAGATATGAACAATGAACCCTGGCTGCACCTTCACTACACCCCGTATGCACATACAACGGCTGCTGTTGGCACTGTTGTTTTTTTCTCCCCTTAGCGTATCGGCGGCCGATACTTGGAACTATTACCAAGAAAAAGACCGCCTAAGCAACCGGACGTATAGCCTGGCACGGTCACCGCTGCCGCCGCGTGGCCTTTATGACAACATTCGCCTGGAAATTGTCTGCAAAGACAGTGCCTTGCAAGTCATTGTCGATGCCCACAGCCTGATTGCCTCGCAAGGCAGCGGCTTTGATTTTGAATATCAAGTCGACAAAAAGCCCACCGTCACAATTCCCATGAATACCTTTAAAGATTCAAGGCGGCGGGGCTACAACGAAGACGACGCCAAACGTATCATTGATGACATAGTAACCGGGCAATCCGTTTTTATCCGCGTCACCACCCTAATACGCCGGGTTTTATCGGCAAAAATATCCCTGGATAACGCCGCCGAATCGGTTAAACGGGTAGTGGATGATTGCGGGCTTAGCCCCGCTGACAACGCCAACGGCGCGGCCTACAACCTAGCTGAATTCGAGCAGGCCTTTAACAAACTCCCACCCGAACAGCAGCAACAAGTGCTGGATAAGATAAAGCAGATAATGGCTAATTACGGCTTCTAGCGTAGCGGGTTGGCTAAACATCAAGCTCTGGCGCATACCCAGACATCGACCCGGCTAACGCCGTTTTTTTTCAATATAGAGGCCAGTTCGTGTGCGGTCGAGCCGGTGGTCATCACATCATCAAGTAGCGCAATGTGCTGGGCATGAATCGGCTTGATCACGGAAAAGGCGTTTTTCAGGTTTTTCCGGCGTTTTTTTGCCGATAACCGGGTTTGATGCTGTGTGTTGCGGTGTCGGCGGCAACTGCCCAGATCCAGCGGAATATGCAATTCTTTGCCCACGGTTCTGGCAATTTCTATCGCTTGGTTGAAGCCGCGTTCGCGGTAGCGGGCTTTGTGCAATGGCACCGGCATAATTAAATCGGGCAGTTCGGCGTTTTGTTTTAGGTGATCGGCCAGTAGCAGGCCAAGCAGGCGGGCATTTTTATACTGCGCGTTAAATTTTAGGTTGTTGATCAAATGCCGGATGGCGCCTTGGTGAATGAACGCGGCCATTGTTTCGTCAAAGGCCGGTTGCCGGCTCAGGCAGCGGCCGCACAAGGTTGGCGCGCTAGTTGGTGTTTTCAGCTCGGCGGCACAACGGTAACAACGCTGATTGTTTCTGGGCAAATGTTGGTCGCAGCAATAACAGATGTCGCGGGAGTCGTATCCGGGGCTGCCGCACAAGATGCAGGTGGGCGGCAGCAGGTAATCCTGTATAATATTGATCCAGTTGTATACTATTTTCATTTGAACAAGTTGACCAATGTATCGGTTATCTTTGTTTAAGACTTACAGTGACTGGAGCTTAACAGAATGTCTGCAAACCCTGCAATCCGCCATGACTGGCAGTTGGACGAAGTCATGGCGCTTTATGCCTTGCCTTTTAATGACCTGATTTTTAAGGCGCAAAGCGTACACCGCGAGCATTTCGACCCCAATGAAGTTCAGATCAGCAGTTTGCTGAGCATCAAAACCGGCTCCTGTTCCGAAGATTGCGGCTATTGTCCGCAAAGCGCGCGCTACGATTCCGATTTGACGCCCGAGGCATTAATGCCGGTCGATAAAGTTTTGCAGGCGGCACAGCTAGCCAAAGATCAGGGCGCGTCGCGTTTTTGCATGGGGGCGGCTTGGCGCCAGCCTAAAGACCGGGATGTGGAGCGGGTGGTGGAAATGGTTCAGGGCGTTAAAGCGCTGGGCCTGGAAACCTGCGTGACTTTGGGTATGTTGACCGATGCGCAAACCATCCGCTTAAAAGAGGGCGGTCTGGATTATTACAACCATAATCTGGACACCTCGGAAGATTATTATTCCGAAGTCATTACCACGCGGACGTATCAGGACAGGTTGGATACGCTGGCGCGGGTCAGGGATGCCGGGATTAACGTCTGTTGCGGCGGCATTGTCGGCATGGGCGAGAGCGATGTCGACCGCGCCAAGCTACTGATCGAACTGGCAAATTTGCCCAAGCATCCGGAAAGTGTGCCGGTCAATATGCTGGTACAGGTTGAAGGCACACCGCTGATGGGGACTGAAGTGCTAGATCCGATTATTTTTATCAGAACGATCGCGGTTGCTAGGATCATGATGCCCCAGTCGCGGGTGCGATTGTCGGCTGGGCGCAAAGCGATGAGCGATGAAATGCAGGCCTTGTGTTTTCTGGCTGGCGCCAACTCGATTTTCTACGGCGATAAATTGTTGACCACCGATAACCCGATGACTAACCATGATTTGGCCTTGTTTGAGCGATTGGGCGTGTATTCCGGCGGCTCAAGTTACGCTTGAATCTTAAAATAAAAATGTCCACGAAAAACACGAAAGGCACGAAATAAAATACGCTTTTCGTGGACAAAAACTTTGAATCTAATGAATCTCCCATTCACAGAATTAGCCGCCGGTCTTGATGATATTGCCCGGCAGGGTTTGTATCGTTCCCGGCGCATCATAGAATCCCCTCAAGGCATTCATTTGGACATTGACTGCAGGGCTGTGGTCAATTTTTGCAGCAATGATTATTTGGGTCTGGCTAATCATCCCGATGTGGTTAGTGCCTTTAAAGCCGGTGCGGATAAATACGGGGTCGGCAGCGGTTCGGCGCATTTGATTTGCGGGCATAGCGCGGCTCATCATGCGCTGGAACACGAGTTGGCGGCGTTCACCGGGCGCGACCGGGCATTATTATTTTCCACCGGTTATATGGCCAATATGGGCGTGATTTCGGCCTTAGTGGGTCGCGGCGATATGGTGTTTGAAGATCGCTTGAATCATGCGTCTTTGTTGGATGGCGGTTTGTTGTCCGGCGCACGTTTTAAGCGTTATGCACATGGCGATGCGCTTGATCTTGCTGCTAAATTGGAAAAAGCCGCAGGCCGCAAGCTGATTGTGACTGATGGCGTATTCAGCATGGATGGCGATTTTGCGCCGCTGGATGAATTGGCTGTTGCGGCGAAAAAACATAACGCCTGGTTAATGGTTGACGATGCGCACGGACTGGGCGTAATCGGTGAACACGGCGGCGGCCTAGCCGAGCATTGCGGGCTTGGTCAGGATGATGTGCCGGTGTTGATGGGAACCTTGGGTAAGGGTTTGGGTACGTTCGGCGCGTTTGTCGCAGGTTCGGAAGCGTTGATTGAAACCCTGATTCAGAAAGCCCGCACTTATATCTATACCACCGCGTTACCGGCGGCGGTTGCCGAGGCGACTCGGGCAAGTCTGAAAATTGCCATCGAAGAAAGTTGGCGGCGGGACAAACTTAAAAAATTGTCGGAACAATTCAGGCTGGGCGCTGAGCAGTTGGGTTTAAGTGTGATGCCGTCATTGTCGGCTATTCAACCCATTTTAATCGGCGACAGTCAAACAGCAGTGGACATCAGTAATGCTTTGTTGGAGGCCGGTTTTCTGGTCAGCGCGATACGGCCGCCGACGGTGCCGCAAGGGGGCGCGAGGTTGCGGGTGACTTTTTCGGCCTTGCATGACGAGACGCATGTCGACCGCTTGCTGGATGCGTTAGCCAAAGCCATGATGGATCGCGTATGACAAAAATTCATCTGGAGACATTCGGGCAAGGCCAAACTATTGTGTTGGTGCATGGCTGGGCGATGCACAGCGGCATTTGGCGCGATTTTGCCCGGCAATTGGCGCGTCATTACCGGGTGATTTGTGTTGATTTGCCGGGGCATGGCCATAGCGGAGCCCTCGCGCCGTTTACGCTGGAACGGATCAGTGCCGAGTTGCTTAAGGCGATTCCTGAGCAGTGCTGTTGTTGGCTGGGTTGGTCGTTGGGTGCGACAGTGGCGCTGGATATAGCGGCGCGTTATCCTGAGCGGGTGTCTTCGTTGGTCATGTTGGCGGGGAATCCTGCATTTGTGGGAACGACGCCCACAACAAGCCAATGGCCGGGCATGGATGTCCGCCTGCTGGATGCTTTTGCCGAGCAGTTGGATGAAAACTGCCAGGCGACCTTGCTGCGATTTTTAGCCTTGCAGGCCAATGGCTTACCCGATCAAAAGGCGTTATTGAAAGTGCTTAAAACTGCGGTGTTTGAATGCGCCGCGCCGGATAAAGCTACCTTGCAGGGCGGTTTAAATATATTAAAACAGGCCGATATGAGACCGGTTTTGTCAGACTTAAAAATACCTGTTTCGCTTATCTTAGGCGGGCTAGATACCTTGGTTCCTGTAGGCGTAGGCCAAAAAATGCAGCAATTATTGCCAAGTCTGGAATTGAACATCATCGACAGGGCAGGGCATGTGCCGTTTTTGTCGCACAGCCTGGAAACGCTGGCGATTATTTCCCAATTTATGGATAACAATGCAGTTGGATAAAGCCAAAATCAGGCAGTCGTTTGCTGCCGCCTCGGTGACTTATGACGGCGTTGCCGCCTTGCAGCGCACTGTTGGCAAGGCGTTGCTGTCTATGGTCGACAGCGAAAGTCTGACAGGAACCTTGTTGGATGTGGGTTGCGGCACCGGTTTTTTAACTGCGAACTTGGCAGGACGTTTGGAAAGAGGTACGCAAAGCGTACCCTACACGACGCTTATCGCGCTGGATATTGCTTTGCCGATGTTGCAGGTGGCGCGCAGAAAACTGGCCGATGCCGAAAATGTCAGCTATATCTGCGCCGACGCCGAACAACTGCCGTTTTCTGGACACAGCGTCGATGGCGTGTTTTCCAACCTTGCTTTGCAATGGTGCGTCAATATCGAAGCGGTTTTTACCGAGATAAAACGGGTGTTGAAACCGGGCGGACGGCTGCTGTTTTCGATCTTCGGCCCGCAAACATTGCAGGAATTGAAGGCCGCGTGGGCAGACGTTGACGACTTCAATCATGTTAATGAATTTTATGGCGAAGCGCAGCTAAGACAGTTTCTTCAACAGGCGGGTTACGGCGAAATAACGATTGAAACCCGCATTTATCAGCCCCGCTATGCGTCTGTTTTGGCGCTGATGCAAGAGCTCAAACATATCGGCGCGCATAATGTCATGGCGGGACGTAACAAAAATATCACCAGCAAGGCGCAAATGCGGCAGATGATGGCGGCTTATGAGCAGCATCGGAACGGGGGATTTATTCCAGCGACTTTTGAGATTTTTATGGTGAGGGCAAGCTGATGGCAACGGGCTATTTTATAACCGGCACAGATACTGAGGTCGGCAAAACTTGGGCGACCATTGCCCTGATGCGGCACTTGCAAAATCGGGGCAAATTGGTTGTCGGCATGAAGCCGGTTGCCGCAGGCTGTGCGATGCAGGATGGGCAATTGAAAAATGAAGACGCTTTGCTGATACAAGAAAACGCCTCAGTGCCGGTGGCTTACGAGTTGATCAATCCCTACGCTTACGAATTACCGGTGTCCCCGCATATTGCCGGTGCCGATAATCCGGCCGATTTAGCGCAATTAGTTGTCCAGTGTGAGCGATTAAAAAAGCTGGCTGATAGCGTTGTCGTTGAAGGCGCGGGAGGTTGGTATAGCCCGTTAAATGAACGGGAAGCCAATAGCGATTTGGCGGTGGCGCTGGCGCTGCCGGTCATTATGGTGGTGGCGATCAGGCTGGGCTGCATCAATCATGCGCGTTTGACTTATCAGGCGATAAGGCAATCAGGGGTGAGCTGCGCCGGTTGGATTGCGATGTGTACGGATCCTGCTATGTTAAGCCGGGACGAGAATATAGCTACGATAAAATCCGCTGTAGATGCGCCTTTGCTGGGCGTGTTACCTTATCGGGACATTGCCGATTTTGAGTTTTTTTCGGAACAGCTGACGCTGTAACTGCAATCTTCTAACATACCGCCACGGCAACCTGACCTTTACTTTCCCGTTTGCGGGCTACATGGCTTGGTCGGCATGGTGTGCAATGCTTCTGCGCTAACGCCGTGTTGCGGATAGGTGGCAATGCCGATACTAATATCGGTGGTGACGGTGTTGCCCCGGTAACTAAAGCTGGTGGCCGCCAAAGTGTCTTTGATGCGTTTTGCCACCCGTTCGGCACCTTCAGTGTTGGTGTCTGGTAATAATACGGTGAATTCATCGCCGCCGTAACGGGCGGCGGTGTCGCAACCTCTTAAACAGTGGCGGAAGTTGTCGGCGATAGTTTTTAACAGCAGGTTACCGGCTTCGTGGCCGTATTGGTCATTGACGATTTTTAAGTTGTCGCAATCGCCCAGTAGCACACTGAACGTGTGTTCGCCACGCTGGGCTTGCTGCAACTGTTTGTCCAGGTGATCCATGAACGCCCGGCGGTTATTGAGATGGGTGAGTTCATCGGTTTGCGCGACGGTTTTGATGCGGCTGAAAGCGTGGTAGATGTCGTTGGACAGCATGGTGGTGATGTAGCCTACCAGCAGCATAGGAAACAGCCAAGTCAACAGGACACTGCTTTGGCTTAGGGAAAAGATGGCGTCGTTGGCCACACCATTTTTGCCCAATAACAAATAGCAAGAGCCGATTAAAATCACTTCCAATAGCGTGGTGAGCTTGCCCAAAGTCAGGGCGCTGGTGATAATCGGTAGGAAATACAGGTTAAGTAATAGACTGTCCTGGCGGCCGGTGTGCCAAACCGACCAAGTGATCAATAAAATCATAACCCAAGTCTCTAACGCCAGCTTCCAAATGTTGGCTTTAGAAAAAAAATTGGCGTAATGGAATAGCATGACGAAGGCGGCGAAAGCGCAAAGGCCGCCCAGTAACAAGGTTTTGACGTCGTCTTCGATACGGCCTACCACCAGATAAAACATCATCAAGACCAGTAGCAACCATTCGATTTCCGCGATGGTGCGGGAAAAGCCAGTCAGTGCGTCGGGCTCTTGATTGAGGCGAAAAAAAGGTTCCTTGATCATGGTGATTTTTCCGGTTGATAGTTTTGGTTGCAGATCTCAATAAAGTCTAGATTACTTGTCGGCATCTTAACACAATAATTTGGCCTGATTTCTTGTGTACATGCGGCCTTTACTGTCTTCATGGACGGTTGGCTAAAATAAAACATGACAAGCTCTTTGGGAAAGCCCTATTATTTTCATTTTTTCTGCTTGATTCGCCGTTTAACTGACGGCACAAGGTTAATGCATGTTGATTCGCTATCATTTATCTATGAAACTCTCATCTGTACAGGTCATGTTAATGGCTGGCGCATTGTTGTCAGGATGTACCGCGACCCGGCAAATCGTGGTTGACCATCCGTCGACGCAAGCGGGCGAGTTTTTGCCTTTGCCAGGCTTTCAAGCCATTGACGGTGATGACTATTATGTGCGGCTGATTTCGGAGTTCGACTTCAAAGGCGATAATGTTTTAAAAGGCGGTTGCGCCAATAGGACGCCGTCTTATGGCAAAGGCGATTTATCGGCGGCACTTATTTACAGTGTGCGTAATGAGGCGCTCAAGTTTAATCGCGAAGCCACCGGTTTTTTGTATCAGGCGACTACGGGCAAGTGCAACTTTACTTTCGATGCCAAAAAGCTTTATCTGACCCCTTGGATACGGTTGGATTCGGGCAAAGAAACCGTGGTGGATTATAATTTTTACACCAATGCGAACAGCGATATTGATGTGTCGAGTTTGGTCGGTGATGTGAATGCTGCCAGTAGTTTGCTGGCGCTGACCGGCGTCGGTATGGGCGTTGCCATTATGGGGCAGGTCGCCGGGCAATGGGTGAAAAGCAGCCAGCTGCAAGCGGAGGCTGCGCCCGCCGCACGTCAATCGGCCAAACACAGTTCGGAATCGCATTCGTTGCCGACGGCCACGCTTTTTTCAGGTAAGTCAGGAACGCTGAATCAGACGGTGTTCACTGTTTATGATGTGGCCGAAGGCGGCTTCAATCTGTTCGGTTCGGACACGACGAAGCTGGGCGAGCTGAAGATTTATCCGGAAATAGTGCCGTCCTTGTTATTTAAAACCGGTGCCGACGGTATCCCTGATGCACGCGATTTATCATTTGAAGAAATAGGTTATTTGCCAATAAAATCTGCGGCGGGGGACATTAATTTTCAGCAACTGCTCGAGCAATCGACGCATCCGGCAAAACCGAATTTAAAACCTGACTGGAATAATTATCAGGAAGTCGAAGGCGTGTGCCGGAAATTGAAGCTGGTGATGCGGGATTTCGGCTTTAATAAATTTGACCGCAATGCGGTGATTTATTACTTTCTGGCTAAAAGCGGCGACTGGAACAATTACCATATCAGTCGGCAAAAGATTTTGGCTGAAGACGTGCGCCCTAAGGTTATAGAGCGTTACCGCAGCAGAAATTTCGCCAACTGTTTAACCGCCGATGATTTTACTGTGATGAAGGCGATGGGTTTGTCGGTTAATACCGAGGCCGACTGGGAACAAGTGGGGGCTGAAAGCCAGAAAAAAGAGCGTACTTTTACACCGTTGAAGTCGATTGAACGGCAGTTGGTGGCGGTGCTGAAAAACCCGAATAAGATGGAAATGGAGCGGCAATTGTTTCCTTTGTTAACTACGGCGGCCAAGGGCGATGGTACTGTGTTGCTGCAAAATCATTTGGGTGATTTTGGCTTGGAATTATTGCTGAACCCTCCAGTAATAGCACCCGCAGCGGCAGAGGATCCGATTATTCCAGTAGAATCGCCAGCGCCGGTTGCTATTCCTGGCGAGGGGCTTGTGGTCAGTGCCAGTCAGTTGGCGCAAGTTTTTTCGGGGTTATTAATCGATGAACTGAGTTGCGCGCGTCCGGTTCCCGATAGTTCAGGCAAGCCTGCGGGAATTTTATTATTCACGACTAAGGAAGCTAGTCCGCGCGCTAAAGGCGGCGCGATGGAGTTTGAATTTTCCGGGGGCAAGATTACGCGGATTGCTTTTCAGTTGTCCACTTACCGGGACTTTGAGCAGAATTTGTTGGATCGTCCTGACGTTGGCGGCTGCCGAATTGAAGCGTATTTTCTGTCAAAACTTCACTAATATCGCCGATATTCAGGCATAACGCCTTGTGGAAGATGGCTTGTCACTTTTTAGAAAAATAAAATATGGATTTGGCGGTCAATATAATCCATAATATTTTTGCGGTAAATTAACAATAAATACTATGAGGAGAGACGAATATGGCTTTAATTACTTGGACAGCGAGTCAATACGGCACAAATGTTGGCTTTGCAGATCAGGAGCATCAAATTTTGTTTGATAAGCTGAATAAACTATACGATTTGGCAACTGGCGGCGCGGCGCGCGCAGATGTTGGGGCGCAATTAGATGATTTGATTTCCTATGTTGTCGATCATTTTGCCCATGAAGAGAAAGAAATGCAGGCAAAAGGCTATTCAGGCTATGACCGTCATAAAGAAGAGCATGACGCGTTAGTCGGTATTTGCGGCGGCTTGCAGGCAAAATTTCATGCCGGTGAGGCAGAAGTTGACGAAAGCGTGGGTCAATTGGTTAAGGGCTGGCTGGATAACCATATTCCTAACTTTGATATGGCTTATGCGGATGCTTTAAACAGCTAATCCGGTTCTAAGTTAAAAACAAAAGGCTTGTGAGTTCTATTGATTCACAAGCCTTTTTTTTGCGCCCAATAGAATCTAGAGAAAGGACAACTGGCATAGATCGCACTCATAGGTTAGAATTGAAAAGTTTATTTGTGATAATTATTACGTAAAAGGAAAAAAGGGATGTTTTGTTATACCCTGAAATTACGCAACGATATAGCGCATACAAGAGTTTTATAACTACTTAACGAGGAGGCTGCTCCGTGAAGAAAAAAAAGCAACTGTTCGCAGGACTGGTTCTAATGGCCCTAGGCCTAGGGACAGCACAGGCGGATTACACGCTCAATTTAATGAAAGGGGTTACCAAAGTCAGTAATGACATTTATGACCTACACATGTTGATTTTATGGATTTGTGTATTCATAGGTATCGCTGTATTTGGGACTATGTTTTATTCGATTTACCATCATCGTAAATCAAAAGGACATAAAGCTGAACAATTTCATGAAAATACCACCGTTGAAATCATTTGGACGATTATCCCAACTTTGATTTTGATTAGCATGGCTATTCCGGCCACGAAAGCCATGATCGAATTGGATGATGTGCAGGAATCCGAAATGTCCATTAAGGTCACCGGACATCAATGGAAATGGGAATATGAATATCTTGATAACGGGATTCATTTTTTCAGTAGCCTAGATGAGGCCAGCAATAAAGCGCGTCAGATGAATTCTGGGATAGATCCACGGTCAGTCCCGCATTATCTGTTGAATGTTGACAAGCCTTTAGTTATTCCAACTAAAAAGAAAATCCGTTTCGTATTTACTTCGGCAGACGTCATCCATTCATGGTGGGTGCCGGATTTAGGCTGGAAAAAAGACACTAATCCTGGCTTTATCAATGAATCATGGACTTCTGTCGACAAAGCCGGCACTTATCGCGGCCAATGTACCGAGCTGTGCGGTAAAGACCATGGCTTTATGCCGATTGTGGTCATTGCCATGGATGAGCCCGACTACAACGCCTGGGTAGAGCAACAAAAAGCAGCGGCTACGGCTGAAGCAAGCTCTGCGGATAAAGAGTGGTCTGTCGAAGAATTGGCTGCTAAAGGTAAATCCGTTTACGAAAGCAACTGTTCATCTTGCCACATGGTAGATGGCGCGGGCTTGCCAGGTACTTTCCCTGCTATCACGGCAAGTCCAGTGGTAACCGGCGATATTGATGCGCAAGTCAATTTGATGTTAAACGGAAAAGGCATGATGCCTGCTTTCGGCAAAATGTTAAGCGCTGTTGATTTTGCCGCAGTCGTAACCTATACCCGTAATGGTCTGGGCAATTCAGTAGGTGATTCTATTCAACCTTCAGCTATCCAGGCTCTGCAATCGGCAGCACCGGCGGCAGATAAAAATGAATAAGTCATTGCGTTGTTATCGATCTAATCTTTTTTATAGTTTTAAGAGGTATAAAATATGTCTGCTGTAGTCGCTGAACATGATGATCATCACGATCATCACGATCATGGTCCTGCTAAGGGGCTGTTAAGATGGATTATTACCACCAACCATAAAGATATCGGCACGTTATATTTACTGTTTGCGTTGGCCATGTTCTTTGTTGGTGGCGCCATGGCAATGGTTATTCGCGCCGAATTGTTTGAGCCGGGTATGCAGTTTGTGAATCCCCAGTTCTTTAATTCAATGACCACGATGCATGCCTTGGTCATGGTATTTGGTGCAGTTATGCCTGCTTTTGTTGGCTTGGCTAACTGGATGATCCCCATGATGATTGGTGCGCCGGATATGGCATTGCCACGCATGAATAACATGAGTTTTTGGCTGTTGGTTGCCGGTGTTTTATTGCTTGCCAGCACATTGTTCATGGAAGGCGGTGCGCCTGCCAGCGGCTGGACTTTGTATCCGCCGTTAGTATTGCAAACTGGTAACGCATTGCCTTTTGCGATTTTCTCGGTGCATTTGCTGGGTATTTCGTCAATCATGGGCGCCATTAACATCGTTGCAACCATTTTCAATATGCGTGCCCCTGGCATGACTTTAATGAAAATGCCGATGTTTGTTTGGACTTGGCTGATCACTGGCTTTTTGTTAATTGCGATCATGCCGGTTTTTGCTGGCGCAGTAACTATGCTGTTGACAGATAAATTCTTCGACACCAGCTTTTTCGATGCAGCGGGCGGCGGCGATCCAGTACTTTATCAGCACATTTTCTGGTTCTTTGGCCATCCTGAAGTTTATGTGATGATTTTGCCTACTTTCGGTGTAGCCTCTACTATCATCCCCGTATTTGCGCGTAAGCCTTTGTTTGGCTACAGCTCAATGGTTTATGCGACGGCTTCGATTGCATTCTTGTCGTTTATCGTCTGGGCTCACCACATGT
>JBLRXA010000012.1:0-35203 GCA_047920955.1 Methylobacter sp.
TCACGGTCCCGGTCTGTCGATTGCCGATTCCGGCATTTATCATGCAGTCTGGTTTAGCGGTTCGCCGACGCATCAGGGCTTGTTTTATGCCCATTCAAACGATGACGGGCGGCATTTTTCCGAGCCGATTGGTTTTGGCAATGCTGGCGCCAGTCATCCGCATGTGTTGGCCTTGGGCGCCAAAGTCAGAGTAGTTTGGCAGGAGTTTGACGGCACTCACAATGGCATTAAGCTCATGAAATCGGATGACGACGGCAAAACCTGGTCGAAGCCGGAAACCATAGCCCAAACCGGGCAAGCGGCCGACCAGCCCTTTTTGCTCAGTGACGGGCAGGCGGTTTACCTGTCCTGGAAAACACGGCAGCAGGACTACCAATTAAAGCCCATTGGCGACTAGTACTCAGTCAATGCTATTTTGACGGGTAGAAGTAAATCCGTTCGTCCTGAGCCTGTCGAAGGATGAGCGGATTTACACTGAGTTAAATGTTTTGTACTCGACAAAACAAGAATGACTGAGTACTAGCTGCGCCTACTTTTACCGATGCCTTATATTAAGCCGCCATCAGGCCTTATAATAGGTCAACAATTTAACTTAACACTCTACTTATTCGAATGACTATGTTTAATTTTAGCCGACACCGCAGCTGTCTGGCCGCCGTTTTTCTTGCTGTTTGTGCAGGGCCGGTACAAGCAACTACGCCCGCCCAGCAAGCCTCTGAACAACCCGCCGCGTCCGGCGAGCAAAAAAATACACCACTGGAACAATACCGTGCGCTGACCCGGCAAAGCGATATTTTGCAAACCTACAACCGGCATTTGCAGGATTTGCTGGCTTCCCAGGCCGAAGAAAAAAAATCGTTGGAGCAGCAGTTAAAAGATATTGAAGTGACTAAGCAGGAAATTGTGCCGCTGATTGTCCATGCACTCGACAGTCTGGAAAAATTTATTCAGCTGGATCTGCCTTTTTTGCCGGAGGAGCGCAGGCAGCGTTTGAATCAGTTAAAAGAGCTGGTCGCCAAAGCCGATGTCAATAATGCCGAAAAATTTCGCCGCATCATGGAGGCGTTTCAGGTTGAAAATGAATACGGCAACACTATCGAAGCCTACAAAGGCAATATCGTGTTAAACGATGTGACTAGCTCGGTCGATTTTTTACGCTTAGGACGGGTGGCGCTTTATTATCAGCGTCTGGATCGCAGTGAAACCGGTTTCTGGAATAAGGAGGAAAACCGCTGGCAGACCTTATCTTCGAGCTACAACACCGCCATTCGCAATGGCCTGCGTATTGCCCGCAAGGAAACCGCGCCTGATATGCTTATTGTCCCCGTTTCTGCGCCAGAGGCCGCCAAATGAAAATACTGATGTTTATTTTTTCCATGCTGCTGTTTTCCACTACGGCGACAGCGGAACATTTGGATGTGGATAAGTTGTTGCAGGAGGTGAAGCAAGCGCAGGGCGAGGAGGGCAAAATCAACGCTGCGCGGGAAGCCGAGTTCTTGGCCGATCCCGGCAAACAGCAACAACTGCTGGAAGCGGCGCGTGCGGAACTTGGCAAACAGGAAAGCGCCGGCAAGCAGCTGAAAGCCCAGTTGGAAGCCAATACGCAACAATTGGAACTGCTGGAAACGCGGCTGAGCGAACGGAGCGGGCCGCTGGGCGAGCTGTTCGGTGTGGCCCGGCAAGTGGCCGGGGATTTAAAGGCGAACCTTAACAATTCCCTTATTTCCGCGCAGTTCCCTGACAGAACCCGCGTGTTGTCCGCCATTGCCGACAATAAAGCGCTGCCGTCAATGGCACAGCTGGAACAGTTATGGTTCACTTTGTTGCAGGAAATGACGGAGGCCGGGAAAGTGGTCTATTACGACAGCGAAATTTTGTCGGCGGCGGGCGAGCCGCGCCAAACAAAGGTTGTGCGCATTGGTGCGTTTAATGCGCTGGCCGATGGCCAATATTTGCGTTATTTGTCGGAAACCGGAAAGCTGGCCGATTTGCCCCGCCAGCCGCAAAGCAAGTTGCTCAATTTGGCGGAAGACTTCATGGACGCCAAATCAGGCCAAGCCGATGTGGCACTGGATCCGACCCGGGGTGCTATTTTGGGGATGCTGATTCAAACGCCCGATTTGTCTGAACGCATACAACAAGGCGGCATCATTGGCTACATGACCATCATTTTGGGCGTGGCCGGGTTTATTTATGGCGTGTTCCGCTTGGTGCAATTATGGTCAATCGGCCAAAAAATGACGTTGCAGATGGGCCATTCTGCGGCTAACGAGGACAATCCGTTGGGACGCATTTTCGCCGTGGTCGAGAAAGGCAATGCCGAAGACACCGACAATCTGGAGTTATTGCTGGATGAGGCAATTACCCGCGAAGTGCCGATTTTAGAAAAAGGCTTGTCTATCCTCAAACTGGTCGCTGCCGTGGCGCCTTTGCTGGGCTTGCTGGGGACGGTGACAGGGATGATTGTGACTTTCCAATCAATCAGCCTGTTTGGCACCGGCGACCCTAAGCTGATGGCCGAGGGCATTTCCCAGGCGCTGGTGACCACGGTGCTGGGTTTGTGCGTGGCTATCCCGTTATTGTTTTTGCACAGCATTGTCGCTTCGCGCAGCCGGGTATTGGTGCAGATTCTTGACGAACAAACAGCCGGTTTAATCAGCCGCCGGGCAGGCAGGTAATGTCGTCGTTGTTAATGCTGTTGGAGTCGCTAGGCCGTTTTTTGGATACCGGCGGCACCGTGTTGTGGACAATTTTTTTTGCCTCCATTGGCTTATGGACGCTGGTGGCGGAACGCTTCATGTTCTTCAGGCTCACCTATCCCCAGCTTAAGGCGGCTTGGTTGGCAGAGTGGAACAGCCGGGAAGACCGTCATACGCCCTACGCCTTACATATCAGGGAGTGCATCATTTCCGAGGCTAAAATCACTATGGGGAGGCCGCTGCCCGTGATTAATATGCTGGTGGGGTTATGCCCGTTATTGGGCTTATTGGGCACGGTCACCGGCATGATTCACGTTTTCGACGTGATGTCAGTGACCGGCACCAGCAACGCCAAAGCCATGGCGTCCGGCGTCTCGCAGGCGACCATCCCGACCATGGCCGGGATGGTCGTTGCCATTGGCGGGCTTTATTTCAGCAAACGTATTGAACAGCGCGTCAGTGACGAAACCCATCGCCTGACTGATTTATTAAAATATGATTAGGAGCCACTATGCGCCGTAAAAGTAGCCGGTCGTCAGCCGACCAAAATGCAGAAATCGATATGACGCCGATGCTCGACATCGTATTTATTATGTTGATTTTTTTTATCGTCACCAGTTCCTCGGTTAAGGAATCCGGGCTCGATGTGAACCGGCCTCAAGCCCAAACCGCCGAAAAAAAAGAACATGCACATATTATTGTTGCCATTAGCCCTAGCGGTGAAATTTGGATCGACAAGCGCGTGGTCGACATCCGCGCGGTCAGAGCCAATGTCGCCCGTCTTCATGCCGAGAATCCGCTAGGGGCGGTGGTGATAACCGCCGACCGAGAAACAAAAACCCATGTTTTAGTTAGCGTCATGGATCAGGTTCGTTTAGCGGGTATCACTAATGCGTCAATTGCGACCGAAGAAGCGGAGACACTGTGAAGCCTTACCTTGTCGCCTTATTGACCGGTGTCGTCATTTCGCTGGGGCTATTTTGGTTGATGCAAATTATGTTGATGAGCAGTCAAAAGAGCATCAAAAAAGTCGAGCCGGTGAGCATGATGGATTTTATCCGGCTAAAACGCGAGCCGCCGGAAAAGCCCAAGCTTAAAAAGCCGCCGGAAAAAAAGGTGGAACAGGTACAGGAAAAGCCGCAGCCGCCGCAACGCCCAAAAACGCCGCCGAAAAAACAGCCGGTCGTGCAAAAAACAGTGGCAAAACAAGAGCTGCCTACGCCGACAGTTGATGCGCCCAAGCTGGATATACCGGTATCGTCGCCAACATCCAACGCGCCTGCGGTTAATGTTGCCGCCCCCAGCCTGCCGCCTGCGCCTGCTAAAGCGTCGGCCGGCAATAGCGCGGCGTCCAGTGGTGTCAGCACCGGCGTTATTCCGCTGGAACGCTTCCCGCCCAAGTATCCGATGCGTGCGGCCAAACGCCATATTGAAGGCTGGGTGAAAATAGAATTTACCATTACCAAGGACGGGGCTGTGACCGATGCCGTGGTGGTTGAGGCCGAGCCCGCCGAAATTTTTGACGAAGCCGCGCTACAGGCTATCAGCAAGTGGAAATTTAAAGGGAAAATAGTGGATGGTGTCGCGGTGACGCAAAGGGCGGTGCAGACCTTGCAATTCAAACTGGCCAAATGATTTTTGGCGGTTACCCACTTAAGACGGGACAGTGAATCACCTATAGCTTTAGCTATTTTTTTTGTCCCGCTTTAAAGGTTTGCAAGTTAGACCTTCCAGATTTTAAAAACTTGGAAGGTCTGCCCCCGTGTTAAGTTGATGGCCATTTTCAGGAAATGGCCTTAGCTGAAGCAGCGTGCTAACCAGCCCTTCTTTTCCCTCCCTTATCTTCACGGTAAAAAACAAGTCCGCATTCTTGTCTAAACCGCCCCGCTTGAAAACAAATGCACCTTCCCCCATGTTAGTTGCATCTTAAAAAACTTGTAGAGAGGCAATTACTATGCGTATGGACAAATTAACCAGCCTGTTTCAATCGGCGTTAGGCGACGCACAAAGCATGGCGTTGGGCAAAGACCACCAATTTATCGAGCCCATCCATTTGATGCTGGCGCTGCTGGATCAGCAAGGTGGCAGCGTCAGGCCGTTGTTGGCGCAAATCGGCATTAACACGCAGTTGTTGCGCACCGAGCTGGTCAGGGAATTGGAACGTCTGGCGACGGTCAGCGGCTCCGGCGGCGACGTGCAGCTGTCCAATGAATTATCGCGTTTGTTGAATGTGACCGACAAACTGGCGCAAAAGCGGGGCGACAAATTCATCTCCAGCGAGTTGTTTTTATTGGCGGTTTTTGAAGAGCAAGGCCTGCTGCAAGATTTTCTGAAAAAAGCCGGGGTTACTAAACAAGCGGTGGAAAAAGCCATCGACGCGATACGCGGCGGCCAGCCGGTCGATGACGCCAATGCCGAGGAACAGCGCCAGGCCTTGAAAAAATACACCATCAACCTGACCGAGCGCGCAGAACAAGGCAAGCTGGACCCGGTGATTGGGCGGGATGACGAGATACGTCGGACGATCCAGGTGCTGCAACGGCGCACCAAAAACAATCCGGTGCTGATTGGCGAACCTGGTGTCGGCAAGACCGCGATTGTCGAAGGTCTGGCGCAACGTATCGTTAACGGCGAAGTGCCGGAAGGCATCAAGGGCAAGCAGGTGTTGGCGCTGGATATGGCGGCGCTGATTGCCGGCGCCAAGTTTCGCGGCGAATTCGAAGAACGCCTGAAAGCGGTGCTGAACGATCTTGCCAAGCAGGAAGGCCAGGTGATTTTGTTCATCGACGAACTGCACACCATGGTCGGCGCGGGCAAGGCGGAAGGCGCGATGGACGCGGGCAACATGCTGAAACCGGCGCTGGCGCGTGGTGAACTGCATTGCGTGGGCGCGACAACCTTGGATGAATACCGCAAATATGTCGAAAAAGATGCGGCACTGGAGCGCCGCTTCCAAAAGGTGCTGGTCGATGAGCCGTCGGTTGAGGATACGGTGGCGATTTTGCGCGGCCTGAAGGAAAAATACGAGGTGCATCACGGCGTTGATATTACCGACCCGGCGATTATCGCAGCGGCGAATCTGTCCTACCGCTACATTGCCGACCGGCAGTTGCCGGATAAGGCGATTGACCTGATTGACGAGGCGGCCAGCCGCATCCGTATGGAAATCGACTCCAAGCCGGAGGAAATGGACAAGTTATACCGGCGTTTGATTCAGTTAAAAATCGAGCAGGTGGCGCTGAAAAAAGAAAAGGATGCCGCCTCGAAAAAACGCTTGGAAATGCTGGAAGAGGAAATCGCCGATTTGGAAAAAGAATATTCCGATCTGGAGGAAATCTGGAAAGCGGAAAAAGCCTCACTACAAGGTTCGGCATCGATTAAGGAAAAACTGGAGCAGGCCCGGACTGAGCTGGACGCCGCCAGCCGCGCCGGTGACCTGGCCAAAATGTCCGAATTGCAGTACGGCATTATTCCGGCGCTGGAAAAGCAGTTGCGTTCGGATGTACCGGCTGAGGCGCAGAAGATGACCTTGTTGCGCAACAAAGTTACTGAAGAGGAAATCGCCGAGGTGGTGTCAAAATGGACGGGCATTCCGGTGTCGAAAATGATGGAAGGTGAGCGCGACAAGCTGCTGCGCATGGAGGAGCAGCTCAGTAAGCGCGTGGTCGGCCAGGAAGAGGCGCTGAAAGCGGTCAGTAACGCAATCCGCCGTTCTAGGGCTGGGTTGTCCGACCCGAACCGCCCTAACGGTTCGTTCCTGTTTTTAGGCCCGACTGGCGTTGGCAAGACCGAGTTGTGCAAAGCGTTAGCCGAATTTATGTTCGATACGCCTGATGCAATGGTACGCATCGACATGTCCGAGTTTATGGAAAAACATTCGGTGGCGCGGCTGATCGGCGCGCCTCCTGGCTATGTTGGCTATGAAGAGGGCGGCTATTTGACCGAGTTGGTCAGGCGCAAGCCGTACTCGGTCATTTTGATGGACGAAATTGAAAAAGCCCATCCCGATGTGTTTAATATTTTGTTGCAGGTGTTGGACGATGGCCGTTTGACTGACGGCCAGGGGCGGACGGTCGATTTTAGGAACACCATCATCGTGATGACCTCTAATTTGGGTTCTGACATTATCCAATCGCTGTCCGGCGAGGCGCTGTATTCGGTGATGAAATCATCGGTGATGGACATTGTCAGCACCAAGTTCCGCCCTGAATTCATCAACCGGATTGATGAAGCGGTGGTGTTTCATTCGCTTGGACGCGGACAAATCCGCGCCATTTCTAGTATTCAAATCGACTATTTGCGTAAACGCTTGCAGGATAGGGAAATCGGCTTTGAAATTAGCGAAGCCGCGTTGGATTTGTTGGGCGAGGCCGGATTCGATCCGGTTTACGGCGCAAGGCCAATGAAACGGGCTATTCAGCAACAGCTGGAAAATCCGCTGGCGCAACAAATATTGGCCGGCAATTATGTCGCCGGGGACATTATAAAGGTCGATGTCGAGCATGAGGCCTTGCGCTTTTTGAAAGGTTAAGAACCATAAAAATCGGTGGGAGCAATGCCTGCGTCGCGACAAGGGCTGCGTTCCCATTTTTGTATGATGCACACAAATAACCTAATTTGGAATAATAATGAAATCGAGAGAGAGGCGCAAAGGTCTGGTGTTAGTCAATACCGGTGCGGGCAAAGGTAAATCATCGAGTGCCTTAGGCATGGTTTTTCGTGCGGCAGGCTGGGATATGAAAGTCTGCGTGATCCAATATATCAAAGGGCAATGGCAAACCGGCGAACAAAAAGCCGCCGGGCGTTTTGACAACATTGAATGGCATGCGCTGGGCGATGGCTTTACTTGGGATACTAAAAACCCTGAACAGGACATCAAAACCAGCCGCGAGATTTGGGAATTCAGCAAAGCTAAGATGCTGTCCGGGGAATTCGATATGGTGTTGCTGGATGAGATCAATTATTGCTGCGGCTACGAGTGGATTTCCGGCCAGGAAATAGCCGATTTTATCCGTAATGAAAAACCGGCCTGGCTGCATTTAATTTTGACCGGCCGCAATGCCGCGCCCGAAGTGATTGAATGTGCGGACACCGTCACCGAAATGGCCAAAATAAAACATGCTTATGAGCAAGGCATCAAGGCCGAGCAGGGCGTCGAGTTTTGAGGGTTATGATGCTTGGCGATGTTAAATTGTTGAGAATTTTAGGGTAAATAGCCAAAACAGGTTGTAAAATGATTGCCCGTTGTTACACCTTAGGAGAAGAAAAATGTCTGAAGCGCAAAAAATCATGATGGCTGTTGCCGCCGTTTTTGTAATTGGTTTTGTTATGGTGGGCTTAAGTAAAGAAGACCAGCCGGTTGAGCAAGTGGAAGCTGCCGCAAAGATTAGGAATAATGTGGCCATGCAAACGATGGCCAGTGAAAAATGCCCGCCCAAAATTAAAGAAGTGACCGGTGAGCAAGTATTTTTCCCTTCTGAAGTTGTGGGCGATAAGGAAACTTATGTGACCTTAAAATGGGTGGGTGAGAACGCCAAAACCGGCGGCTTCAAAAATGCCTCGTGTACCTTGCACGCTTCATTGGGCGGCATTTCCGAGTTAATTATTGATGATAAAGTTATCATTAAGAAAAAAATCTAAACTTGGTTGGGTTCCGGTTGGACTGTGCGTTTTTGGTGTTAGGCCTGTGAGGCTGTAAAAAGCTTACTAGGCCTAGTGCTTATTTGTTCGGCAGGTGATGCCGAATGTGGATGAAACATAATAAAAATATAACAGGCGTTAACAGGCTAACGCCCCTTAATCTGCGTTATCGATGCGGGTAAGGTCAAAACAATAACATGAAATTTTTATGACAAAAATAATGATCAAGGGACTGTTAAAGACATGGAAAGAGGACAGGGGGTTTGGCTTCATCAGCCCGGACAATGGCGGCAAAGATATTTTCATACATATTTCGGCGTTCAAGGGGGGCAGTCGCCGTCCAGTCGCCGGTGATGTCATTTATTATCAGATTGCCAAAGATAACAGGGGTAAATTCAAAGCCGTTAACGCCGCCATTGAAGGCGTGGAAACCTTGGAAGACAACATTTCAGGTTTTTTCAATAGCCGCAAAAACATCCTGCTGACAGCACTGGGTTTAGCGTTTGTCGTCGTCATTTCCAGCCTCGCTTATTTGTATTCCGTCTAATAATGATTTGCGGCAAGATGAGCGCCCCATGAATTTATATGTCCTTGTCATCGGCGCAATTGTCCTGAACCTTGTTTTTTTTGCGGTCAAGGCGAACAAGGTTAGGCAACGCAACTATATCGGAAGCTATTATTTTCACAAAGGCATACGCCGCAACTTGGCGCAAAAGCACCCGCAGTTAAGCGAACAACAGATAGATATGGTCTTTCGGGGTTTGCGGGACTATTTTTGCATCTGCCACCAAGCCGGAAACCGTATGGTTTCAATGCCGTCCCAAGTCATTGATGATGCCTGGCATGAATTTATCCTTTCCACCCGTATTTACCAGCAATTCTGCAACAAGGCATTCGGGCGTTTTTTGCATCATACCCCCGCCGAGGCCATGCCGACGCCAACCTTGGCCAGAGAAGGCATTAAGCGTTCATGGCGCTTGGCGTGTGCGCTGGAACAGATAAACCCTAACAAGCCACTGCGCTTGCCGCTTATTTTCGCCATTGATGGCTTGCTGAATATAGAGCATGGTTTTAGCTATCAACTAGACTGCAAAAAGGGTTCAGAAGGCGCTTATTGTGCCAGCCATATCGGCTGTTCCTCAGGTTGCGGCGGCTCTTCCGGCGATGCGTCATCATCCGACAGCGGCTGTGATTCTGCCTCCGGCGACAGTGGTTGCGGGGGAGGTTGCGGCGGTGATTAACTATACACAGCTTAGCTTAATGCTGTGCCTGATGGCGCTGCTTGGCGGCGTCTGCCAGGCCAGCGACAGCAAACGCGAGGCCGAATTTGCCGACAGCATTAACAAAACGTTGGCGATAGGCGAGGAGGTCTGGCTGGAATCGGAAGGCAAAAAATTCCTTGGCCTTTATACCCCCATAGAAAAAATCGCCAGCAAAGGTACCGCGATTATCGTCCATGACATCGGCGGCCACCCCGATCAGAAACCCCTGATTTACGGTTTGAGGGTTGCCTTGCCCGAACATAACTGGGCAACGCTGTCGCTGCAAATGCCGCTACGCGAAGCCGGTGCCGGGCAGGAAGACTATTACCCGCTGTTTGCCGGAGCGGCTGCGCGGATTCAGGCCGCGATTAATTATGCAAGGGACAAGGGCGAAGAAAATATTGTCGTAGTCGGTTACGGCTTGGGCGGCTTGATAAGCGTTTACGCCCTGAGCGAGCAGGCGCTGGCGATTAAAGCGCTGGCGACCATCAGCTTGCCGGTGCCGAAAACGGACAATAACGCCGCAAAAACGCTGGATTTTATCGGGAAAATCAACATCCCGATGCTGGACATTTATGGTGCCTTAGACATTCCTGAAGTGACGCAAAGCGCCCGCGACCGGCGCGTGGCGGCCAAACAAAATGCAAACTACCGGCAGGTTAAAATCAACGATCAAGACCACACTTACCTGCACGATGAAGGCTTGCTGGTGAAACGGATTTACAGCTGGCTTGGCGTGGTTGTCGAGTAACCGTTGTCCTTCAAATACTGGCGCGATTTGTTGCGCCCGTGCGGGAACGCAACAAATCGCCGCCGTTATTTAGCCTTGCACCCTAGGCATTTGGCTTAGTTTTTCCACAACTTTGTCGCCGAATTGCTCGGTGCTGATCATGGTGACGCCACTGCCCGGCTTGGACAAATCGGCGGTTGAGTAACCATCGCCAAACACGCCCTGCATCGCCGCCCAGACATTTTTGGCTTCATCGGCCATGTCGAAACTGTTTTCCAGCATCATCGCCACCGAACCGATCATCGAGTAAGGGTTGGCGATATTCTTTCCGGCAATGTCCGGCGCCGAACCGTGCGACGGCTCGTAATAGGCTTTTTCATCACCGAGACACGCGGACGGCATCAGCCCTAACGAACCCAAAATGCCGCCGCCCTGATCGCTGAGAATGTCGCCGAACATGTTTTCCATCACCATCACGTCGAACTGGGTCGGTTTCAGGCACAAATTAGTCGCCGCTGAATCGACTAATTGATGCAGCACTTCCACGTCGGGATAGTCCTTGGCCACTTCGTCGAGAATTTCGTTCCATAACACGCTGGATTTCAGCACGTTGCTTTTGTGGATGTTGTGCAGCACTTTCTTGCGCTTTTGCGCCAGCTTGAACGCCTGCACCAAAATTTGCCTGATTTGATGTTCGTCATATTCCAGCGTTTCTTTAACGTAACGCAAACCCTGCTCGTTGACGCCGGTTTCCTTGTTGCCGAAATACAGGCCGCCGACCAGTTCGCGCACCATAATAATGTCGATGCCTTCGCCGATGATTTCAGGCTTTAGCGGCGAGAAATGCGCCAGTGCTTTCGGCAGAAAAACCGGGCGGAAATTGGCGTAGGTGTTGTAACGGCGACGCATCGGCAACAGCGCGCCGCGCTCAGGTTGCTTGTCGATGGGGATGGTTTTGGATTGCTCATGGCTCAGGCCAATAGGGCCTTTAAGGATGGCGTCGGCCTGGTCGCAAATGTCGATGGTCGATTGCGGAAAGGCATCGCCGAATTCAAAATAGGCGCAGGCGCCAAAAGCGGCGGGCATCAGCTCGAAAGTCACATCATTGCGCTGTTCAATCAATTTAAGAACCTTGACGGCTTCCCGGGTAATTTCAGGGCCGATGCCGTCACCGGCCAGCACTGCGATTTTATAATTTTTCATGTGGGTCCTTTGCTGTCTGCTTAATGTCTAAGCGTTGAAATTTTAAAAACCGGCCATTTTACTGTATTTGCAGCTATCCGGCTGCCGTTTTGTTGCCGCAGATGCGCTAATAATTACTGCGGCTTGCCGGATTGCCGTGAAATAAGGCAGGGTTTGGTTTGTCAAGCTTAAAAATGAAGGCGGCTGTACTGCGGTCACTCTATCTGTAAGTAGCCTATTGTATGAACACACTTTATAATGTGCGGCTGACCGCATTGGGCGGCGGCTATTTTCCGCAACCTCAATGACTTTCGGCTTGATCCCTCAACCTAACAGATTGAAACAGGAACCCTTAATGTCTCAGAAAATTTCAGATGTAGTAAAACCCGGTGTTGTCACTGGCGATGACGTACAAAAAATCTTTGCGATTTGCAAAGCAAACAGCTTTGCATTGCCTGCGGTCAACGTGATTAACACGGATTCGATTAATGCGGCGTTGGAAGCGGCGGCGAAAGTAAAATCGGCTATCGTGATCCAGTTTTCGAATGGCGGCGCGGCCTTCGTTGCCGGTAAAGGCCTGAAAGCGGAAGGCCAAACGCCTGCCATTTTGGGTGCCATTTCCGGCGCCCAACACGTACACGCCATGGCTGAAGCTTACGGCGTACCGGTCATTTTGCACACCGACCATGCGGCTAAAAAATTGCTGCCTTGGATTGACGGGCTGTTGGATGCGGGCGAAAAACATTTTGCGGCAACCGGCAAACCGTTATTCAGCTCGCACATGCTGGATTTGTCAGAAGAAAGCCTGAAAGAAAACATCGAGATTTGCAGCCAGTATCTGGCGCGCATGACCAAAATGGGCATGACGCTGGAAATCGAATTGGGCTGCACCGGCGGTGAAGAAGACGGCGTTGACAACAGCGATATGGACCATTCCATGCTGTACACTCAGCCGGAAGATGTGGCCTATGCTTATGACGAGTTAAGTAAAATAAGCCATCGTTTCACCATTGCCGCTTCTTTCGGCAACGTCCACGGCGTTTACAAACCAGGCAACGTTAAATTGACGCCAAGCATTTTGGCTAATTCGCAAAAACACGTTTCCGAAAAATTCGGCGTTCCAACCAACACGCTGAACTTTGTTTTCCACGGCGGTTCAGGCTCCAGCGCCGAAGAAATCAAAGAATCAATCAGCTACGGCGTGGTTAAAATGAACATCGATACCGACACCCAATGGGCGACTTGGGAAGGCATCATGAACTACTACAAACAAAACGAAGGTTATTTGCAAGGCCAAATCGGCAACCCAGACGGTGACGATAAGCCCAACAAAAAATATTATGATCCACGCGTTTGGCAACGTGCCGGTGAAGTTGGCATGGTGGTTCGTTTGGAGCAGGCGTTCCAAGAATTGAATGCGGTCAATTCGCTGTAAATTGATAAACTGAGTAAAAGGCCGGTGCGATTGCATCGGCCTTTTTTTTGTCTGGAATTTGCTGAAATGCGGTGGGGTTATCTGTAAATGAAGATTTTTTTATACTACACTACATAATTGAACTGAGTGGCTAGGCTGTTGTATCGACGGTTTTTTTTTCATCAATTACAGGCTGTTGTAAAAACTTATGAGTGAACTGAATGAACTGGATGAGTCAATTGACCTTGCCAAATCCCCAGCGAAATATATTGTCGGAATCGGCGCCTCGGCAGGCGGATTGGAGGCACTGGAGTCCTTTTTTAAGAAAATGTCGGCGGATTCAGGCTTGGCTTTTGTGGTGGTTCAGCATTTGTCGCCGGACTACAAAAGCCTGATGGTGGAATTGCTGTCCAAGCACACCGAAATGCCGGTCAACCGCATCGAAGACGGTGTGCTGGTGAAAGAGAATAATATCTATCTGCTGCCGCCGCGCAAAAACCTCAGTTCGTTTCATGGGCGTTTGTTGTTGACCGATCAGGATCATTCCGATGGGCGCCTCAATTTGCCGATCGATATGTTTTTCCGCTCGCTGGCGGAGGACATGGGCGAATATGCGATCAGTATCGTGTTGTCCGGCACCGGCAGCGACGGTACGCGTGGCATTCGCGCAATCAAGGAGCGCGGCGGCATGGTCATGGTGCAGGATGACGAAACCGCCAAATTTGACGGTATGCCGAAAAATGCGATTGCCACCGGTTTGGCGGATTTTATTTTATCGCCGGAAGAAATGCCCAAGCAATTGCTGTCGTTCGTCAAGCATCCCTATGCGTCTGCGCCCGAAACGTCTGTGCTGCCGGGCGATGAAAACGATTTGACCCGCATTTTTTTGATGTTGCGTGAAAAAAGCAAAGTTGATTTCACCTATTACAAACCGACGACGGTGTTGCGCCGCATTGAACGCCGGGTAACGATTAACCAGCTCAATGATTTGAGCGGTTATGTGCGTTATTTGCAGAATAATCCGGTTGAAGTGGCGACTTTATTTCAGGAGCTGCTGATTGGCGTGACCTGCTTTTTTCGCGATGAATTGGCGTTTGATGAATTGCGCGACAAATGGCTGGGCAGCATTATCGAGCATTTAAAGGACGATGAGATCAGGGTTTGGGTCGCGGCTTGTTCAACCGGCGAAGAAGCCTATTCGATTGCCATGCTGCTGGCGGAATACCGGGAGCATATCGGCGAATATTTCAGGATCAAGATTTTTGCCACCGATGTCGACCATAAGGCCATTGAGAAGGCCAGCAATGGCGTTTATCCGGCCAGCATAGCGGCGGATGTGCCGCCTGAGTTGTTAAGCAAGTATTTCATACGCCGCGAGGACAATTACCAGATTAGCCAAAAAATCCGCGAAATGGTGGTGTTTGCCCAGCATAATTTGGTCAAGGATCCGCCTTTTACCAATATTAACCTGTTAAGTTGCCGTAATGTGTTGATTTATATGCAGCCGGTATTGCAGCGCAAGATTTTCGAGTTATTCAATTTCTCCCTGGTCAAGGAAGGCATTTTAATGTTGGGCACCAGCGAATCCATCGGCGATATGGTCGATTATTTCGAGCTGGTGGGGCCTAAATGGAAAATCCACCGCTCCAAAGGCAAAAATAATCCGGGTGCCGGATTGACCAATTCGGAGCCCGAAGCGTTCATAAAAGGGCCGTTCAATACCACATTGCCGCAACACAGCAACCGTAATAATCTCGCTTATTATGCGGATGACCGGGTGCTGGACCGTTTTGTGCGCAGTTTGGCCGATGATTTGTTGCCGTTTACGCTGATTGTGAACGAGAAAATGGAGTTGACGCATGTGTTTGGCGATTCTCGGGACTATCTGGCTTACCCCAGCGGCAAACTGGTGCAGGACGTGACCAAAATTGTCATCAAGGATTTGTCCATTCCTATCGCCACCGGTATCAAACGTGCGTTAAGCAGCCGGGAAGACATTGTGTTGACCAATATCCGTATCCGTGAGGCTCAGGACGTGCGTTCTTTGAATTTGCGGGTCAGGACATTGCCCGGCAAGAAAGGCCAGGATCCGCTATTGGCCATTTTTATCAACGAAGCCGTCAAAAAAGATGCGTTAAGCGAGTCGGAGTCGTTGAGCTTTGACGTTAATGAGGAGGCGGAACAGCGTATCGGCGATTTGGAGCATGAGCTGCAATTTACCCGGGAAAACTTGCAGGCCGCTGTTGAAGAGTTGGAAACCTCCAATGAGGAATTGCAGGCGACCAACGAAGAGCTGCTGGCCAGTAATGAAGAGCTGCAAAGCACCAATGAAGAATTGCAGTCGGTCAATGAAGAGCTGTACACCGTCAATGCCGAATACCAAGGCAAAATCACCGAACTGACTTTGCTTAATAATGATTTGGACAATCTGTTTAACAGCACACAAATTGCGACGCTGTTTTTGGACGAAAACCTTGATATTCGGCGTTTCACGCCGAAATTGCAGGCCATTTTCCACATTATGGAGCATGACGTAGGCCGCCCTTACAGCCATTTGTCGCACCGCATTTCGGGCATTAACCTGCGTGAGCAGATTGATTTGGTCATGCTCAACCACAAGTCCATTATTAAAGATGTGCAAACCGAAGCGGGCAACTGGTATTTGCTGCGCCTAACCCCTTATACGGTTTCGGATAATATGTACGCCGGGGTGATTTTGACCTTTATCGATATTGACCAGCTTAAAAAAACCCAGCTTGAATTGCAGCAGCGTAGCGAGGAGGAAACCCAGCGTTTGGCGACTATGGTGCGCTATTCGCATGATGCCATCAGCTTGCAAACATTGGACGGGCAGATTTTGACCTGGAACCGCGGCGCTGAAGAGCTTTATGGCTGGAGCGAGCACGATGCCTTGCAAATGAGTTTTATTAGCCTGATGCCCGAAGCGGAAGTGGGCATTGACCAACAGATTCGGACAAAGCTCAGGAACGGTATGCCGATTCCCGGATTCGAAGCCAAGCGCCTGGCAAAAGACGGGAGTATTTTCAATGTCTGGGTAACGGTTTCGGTGCTCTATGCCGAAGGCCATCATCGCGAATTGATCGCTTTTACCGAAAGGGACATACGCTCCCGGCGGCTGGTGGAAAACAACGACTGCGTATCGTGTATGCAGCGGTTGACGGCGATGGTGATGGATACACATGCCGCGATTATTTTACTGGATACTAAAGGCAAAATTACCGCTTGGAACCAGGGGGCGGAAAAGTTATACGGTTGGCAGGAGCGGGAGATGGTCAATACTAACATCATCGATCTGGTTTCGGCTCGTGAACAGGCATCAACCCGCACTAAAATTGCGGACTTGGCGAGCGGTGAAGCGATACAGCATCACTTACAGGTACACAGCTTAACCAAAGGCGGGCATGAAATCGCGGTAAGTTTTTCCGCTTCAGCGGTCAATAACCATAATGGCGAGGCATTGTTGATTGTTATGGCCGAGTGGCAGCCGTGAAATGGCATGTGCGATTAAGATACTAAAGGAACACCGATGCATAAGAAAGATAGCTTGCGCTTCAAAGCCCTAAGAGAAGAGGCCGAAGCCCTTGTTGCCCAGCATGGGAGAGGCATTGACCCCGATAGTCAAGGTGAATTTGCCAGAGTTTTTCATGAGTTGACCGTGCACCAGATTGAGCTGGAAATGCAGAATGAACAGCTTAGGTTTACCCAGGCCGAGTTAATGGGGGCGCAAAAAAACATTAACCAGTTGTTTGATTTGGCGCCGGTGGGTTATTTGGTATTGAACAGTAAAGCCGAAATATTGCGCAGCAACCGCACTCTGCAAGAGTTGCTCAATTATCATGCCGACGAGTTTGAAAATAAAAAATATTTTACACGCTTCATCCATCCTGACGACTTGACCATTTTTAATGCCCGGTATCAGGCTTTTTTTAAGCGCCCGGAAAATAAACGCGTCGAATTACGCCTGCAGCGGCATCAATGTTCGCCGTTGTTGGTTGAGCTAAGCGGGCGTCTGGTGCAGTCGGTGACCCAGCACCAGGTGAACCATTTCGGCGATTCCTATCTGTTGGTTAATATTGTCGATATTGGCGAGCGCAAACATCAGGAGGAAGAGTTAAGGCTGGCCGCGAAGGTCTTTGAAAACAGTGATGAAGGCATTTTGATCACCGACGAGCAGTCGCGTATTGTCAAGGTCAATCCCGCGTTTACTGCCGTTACCGGCTATGATGCCGAGGAAGTCATCGGCAAATCGCCGGCCATTTTAAAATCGCACAAACACTCGCCCGAATTTTACCGGGAAATGTGGGGCAAAATCAGCCGCGAAGGGAGCTGGCAAGGTGAAATATGGAACCGGCGCAAGAACGGCGATTTTTATCTGGAGTGTTTGAGCATTAATGCCATTGCCGACCAATTTGGCCGGGCAACCCATTTTATCGGCATCTTTTCCGACATTACCCGCCGCAGGCTCAATGAGCAGCAAATTGAGCTGATGGCGCATTACGATGCCTTGACCGATTTGCCGAACCGGGTGTTGTTTAACGAACGCCTGAAACATTGCATTGTGCGCGCTACCCGGCATAAGCAATGGATTTCGGTGCTGTTTCTGGATCTTGACCGCTTTAAAACGCTAAATGACACGTTAGGGCATTTTATCGGGGACTTGTTGTTGCAGGGCGTTGCTAAGCGGCTTAAAGCTTGCGTGCGCGAGAGCGACACGGTATCGCGTTTTGGCGGCGATGAATTCATGATTGTGTTGTCCGACTTTGAAGACGAGCAAGCCGCCACCTTGCATACTGCCGAAATAGCCCAGAAGATTTTGTCGGAATTAGCCAAAGCGTTCGATTTGTCAGGCAATAAATTTATGACCACAACCAGTGTCGGCATCGCGTTTTTCCCCAAGGATGGGCGCTCGGTTGCCGAATTAATGAAAAATGCCGATACCGCGATGTACCATGCCAAGGAGCAGGGGCGCAATAATTACCAATGTTATTCCGATAGTATGCGCGAGTTGGCGTTGACGCGCAGCACCCTGGAAAACGATTTGCGTTCGGTATTGGAGAATCGGGAATTGCTGCTGTATTATCAGCCTGTTATTGATCTTCATACGGCAGAGGTTGTGAGTTTTGAAGCGTTGATTCGTTGGCGGCACCCTAAACGCGGGCTTATTCTCCCGGATCAGTTTATACCGATTGCGGAAGAGACCGGATTAATCACCGATATTGGCGAATGGGTGTTGCATACGGCCTGCCGGCAATTAAATCACTGGCATAAGGCTGGAAAAAACCATTTGAAAATATCGGTCAATTTGTCGGCCAGACAGTTCATGCAACATAATCTGGTTGACATTGTTAAATATGTTTTGGATTTATACGGCTTAAAACCCCAACATCTGGAGCTGGAAATTACCGAAACCATCATCATGAAAAATATGAACCAAACCATTAAAACACTGAAAAGCTTACAGCAATTAGGCGTTAGCATTTCATTGGATGATTTTGGCACCGGTTATTCCTCATTAACCTACCTTAAACAGTTCCCGGTTAATAGCCTAAAAATAGACCGTTCTTTTGTAAGGGACATTTTGGAAGAAAGTGATGACAAGGTGATTGTCAATTCCATTATCGCTATCGCGCAACACATGGGTATAGACATCATTACCGAGGGTATTGAGCAGATAGGGCAGGCCCATTATTTAAAAAATCAAGGTTGCCAGTTTGGCCAGGGCTATTTTTTTGCGGTGCCCTGCGTGGCTGAAGAGTGCCAGTTTACGGCCAGCCATTTTGTCGCTTAGTGCTATAACGCTTAGGCGATTGCCACAGCCATCAACCCGTTAAAATTACAGTGTTTTCAGATTGCCTTAGTAACATTCATTCGTGCAAGATGTGGGGTACAAACCTAGGTTTGTACCCCATTGTCTAACTGATTGATATTGAAACCGCTGTAAGTGCCTTGGCGCTTGTTTTTTTTTGCGGCCAAAATTTTCGGCGGGATACTGTTGCCCGACAATGCCCTAAACAACAACGCATGACGAATAACCGACTAATATAGTAAACTATCGCAACATCACCTACGGCTTACACCATGACTGCAACACACAATGTACACGCGCACGAAATCCATAAATTCGGTTCCATGGCCGAACGCTGGTGGGATCTCCACGGCGAATTCAAGACCCTGCACGACATTAACCCGCTCCGCATCCAGTTTATCCAGCGTTATGCCGATATAGCCGGAAAACGCATCGTCGATGTCGGTTGCGGCGGCGGCATTTTAACCGAAGGTCTGGCCAAGCACGGCGCGGACGCATTGGGCATCGACCTGAGCGAAGATTTGATCGACATTGCCGACCTGCACGGGCTGGAATCGGGCGTTAACGCGCATTACCAAAAAATCAGTGCCGAAGATTTGGCTGCGCAACACCCGGAAAGCTTCGACCATGTGACCTGCATGGAGATGCTTGAGCATGTGCCTGATCCCGGCTCAATCATTTCCGCCTGCGCCAACATGGTCAAGCCTGGCGGCATGGTGTTTTTTTCGACGCTGAACCGTCAACCTAAAGCCTATTTGCTGGCTATTTTTGCCGCCGAATATGTGTTGAAAATGTTGCCTAAAGGCACCCATGATTTTAAGACCTTTATTAAGCCGTCGGAATTGTGTCAGGCTGCGCGCGCCGCAGGCCTTGAGCTGCAAGGCATGGTCGGCATTGAATACAACCCGTTCAGCAAGCAGTTCAGTTTAGGCAAAGACATCGACGTCAATTATATCGCCGCCTTTAGACGTCCCGATTAAGATGGCTGCCGATTTCACCTTAGCCTGTGTATTGTTCGATTTGGACGGCACTTTGGTCGATACCGCGCCGGATTTGATTTCATGCCTGAACCGGGCGCTCAATGTCCATGGCTTTGCAGCGGCGTCGGCTGACGTCATTAAGCCGTTTATTTCCTACGGCGCGGCGGCCATGATTAATGCCAGTCAGCCGACGCTTGATGAGGCGTTAAAGGCCGACATTCTGGACACTATGCTTAACCATTATCAGAATAATATCGCCGAACATACGGTGTTTTTTGCCGGTATGGCCGATACGTTGGCGGCGATTGAAGCGCAAGGGTTGAAATGGGGCGTGGTCACCAATAAGCGCAAGCGTTTCACTAATCCATTGATGGACGCGTTAAAACTGACCGAACGCGCCGCCTGTATCGTCAGCGGCGACACCACGGCGAACCCCAAGCCGCACCCGGAACCGATGCTATTAGCCTGCAAACAGGCGGATGTCGACCCGAAACAGTGCGTTTATATCGGCGATGCCTTGCACGACATTACCGCCGGCTTAAATGCGCAAATGAAAACCCTGGCCGCTGTGTACGGCTACATCAAGCCCGGCGATAAGCCGGAAACCTGGGGCGCCGATGCCTTAATCGAATCGCCCGAACAAATATCAATCTGGATAGCCGAACAGTCATGCCGCTAACACATCACGTCATTTTAATCACCGGCGCCGGTGGCGGCTTAGGCAGTGAAGCTGCTTTAGCTTTGGCCAAACGCGGCGCGCATATCATTTTGCTGGATAAGAATATCGCGAAACTGGAAGCGGTTTACGATGCGATTTTGGCCATTAAAGCGCCCGAGCCGGTCATGTACCCGTTCGACTTGGCCGGTGCCAATGAAAATGACTATCAGGAATTGGCCGACAAAATTGATAAGGAATACGGTTCGTTGCAGGGCATTTTGCATTCTGCGGTCGAGTTCAGCGCCTTTTCGCCGATCGCCACGCACAAAACTAAGGACTGGGGACATACGTTGAATGTCAATTTGAATGCGCCTTTTTTGTTGTGCCGGGTATTGTTGCCGGTGCTGCAAAAGAGCGGGCACGCCTCCATTGTTTTTACCTCCGATTCCTCAGCCAGAGCCGCCCCGGCTTATGCCGGCGCTTACGGCGTGTCCAAAATTGCTTTGGAAGGTTTGGCCAAGATATTGGCCGAAGAACACGAAAATTTTGGCAAAATCCGCGTCAATACGCTGATACCGGGGCCAGTGGATTCGCCGTTAAGAAGACGTGCCTATCCGGCAGAAGACAAAAGCAAGCTGCCGACGATGAAATCACTGGCGCCCATTTATCAGTATTTATTCGGCGCCGAAAGCATTGGCATAACCGGCCAGGCGATTGATGCCCGAACCTTCTATCTATGACCGAATTATTATGGCTGAAAGAGAAGACGTTGTTTTAACCCGTGATGTCAACATTGTCACCATCCCCGACGGCAATACCGGCACCTTAAGCAAAGGCCAGATTGTCACCGTCCATCAGGCGTTGGGTGACAACTATACGGTGGTGACGGAACACGGGCACATGGTGCGCATTGCCGGCGCCGATGCCGATGCCTTGGGCAAGGAAGCGCACGCGTTGCAGGCCTTGGTCTCGGAGACCGATGCGGCGGCGGTCGAAAAAAATTGCTGGGAAGTGATGCGGACGGTTTACGACCCGGAAATTCCGGTCAATATTGTCGACCTCGGCCTGGTGTACCAATGCAAAGTCACCCAGGTGGACGAAGGGCTGAACGATGTGCATGTGATGATGACACTGACCGCGCCGGGCTGCGGCATGGGGCCTGTCATCCAGGGCGACGTGGAAAAGCGTATCCGCGCCTTGCCCGGCGTCGACCGCGTTAATGTTGAAGTAGTGCTTGACCCGCCTTGGTCGCGGGATATGATGTCGGAGGTTGCCCAATTGCAATTGGGGCTGTATTAAAACTTTCCGGCGAAACAACATGATCACGTTTAAAGACATTAACCTGCATGTCGGTACCCGCTTACAATTAACCTTGCCGCACGGCGCCATTTATTACACCGAGTTCATCGGTTATGTGGATAACGAATACCTGATCATAAAAACGCCGTTCGAGAATGGCTTATCGGTGCAGATGACGCCCGGTCAGCAAGTGATTCTGAGGATAGTATCAAGGGTGAACGTGGTTACCCTAAACTGCATAATAAGGACTGTTTTTAGGGCGCCGTATTATTACATGCACCTAAATTTCCCTAAAGATATCAAAGTTATGCCTTTGCGCGATGCCGCCAGGGCTCGGGTGAACCTGCCGGTACAAGTCAATGGCGTTGAACGGGCGGGTGTTATCACCGACATCAGTGTCACCGGAGCCGGCATTATTGCCGATAAAGCATTGGGCAAACTGAATCAAGAAGCATCCATCTCTTTTGATTTTCCGATGAAACCAACCAATCAGAATGCCCATATCGATACCAGCGTGACCATCCGCAGCATACAAGTGTTACCCAGCAAGAAAAAAGATGCGCCAGCCAAGGTGGCACACGGCATGTTGTTCCACGATCTTGAACCCACCAGCCAGGTGATGTTGCTAAACCTGGTTTATGATTCGATGAACAGGTTATGAGCCTAATGTCCGCCCTAAAAAACATGAGGTTTCATGTCTTCGTGCCTTTCAGGGCGGTTAAAAGCTAAAGAATGCGGCCTAGGGGGTGATGTAGGTGTATTGGATCGAATACGGCATAGTCATCGCGACAGGGGCGGTCATGGTCAGGACTGCGTCGATCAGGCCGTTGGTGCCGTCAAACGAGCAATGGTTGACGTGCCAGGTGCCGGTGAACCCTTCTACGGACTGTTGAAATTGGCTGTAGATTTCATCGGTACAAAATTCGTCTTGGGCTGTAGGTTTGGGGACGTTGTCGACCCGAATGGGTGGAAGGGTCATGCCTGATGCCGTTACAACGATGTCCAGCGCATAATTTCCATCGGTGCCGCCATCAACGGTAATGCCATCCACGCTGACGACGACAAACTCCACGCCGGTCAAACTGACCCGCGAATAAGGCATCCCGTCAACAAGAACCTGAGGCAGGAGCAGGGCTTGGGCGGGGAGGCTGAACTCGATTTCATTGCCCACTGCGGGGTCGTCAATGGCAATGGCCCCGAACGAGGTTATGCGTACCGCCACATTTCGGAAAGTGGCGTCGCCAACGACATAGACAGAAGGCAAGGTAAGCAAATTGCCTTGCGTCGTAAAGGTCGCGGTTTGGGCGAAAGCTTGGTTAATAAAGGTTGGGCTGAGTAAAAGGACGAGAATTGAAAAAAAACGGTTCATGGGAAGCGCCTCTGTAGAAGAAAAATGAATGGCAAAATAGCCGCAGTTATCATAACAAACAGGGTGTTAAGCGTCTATTGGATAACTTTTGCAGGCGATATGGCGATTTAAAAAACAACAGGGTCATGATGCACGAAACAATTTCACGCGAATATGGGTCAGCCTGGGCTGGCTACGAATTGCTTGATGCCGGTGACGGCAACAAGCTCGAACGCTGGGGCGCGGTCATCACCATCCGCCCGGACATCCAGGCCGATTTCAAACCGGGATGGGCTTGGGGCCAGTGGCAAACTATGGCGCATTGGCAATTTCAAGAACAGTCTTCAACTTCAGGCCGTTGGGTCAATATCAAGCCGGATGCCCCCGAGCACTGGCCCATCAGCTACGGCAACTTAAGTTTTGGCTTGAAGCTGACCAAATTCAAACATCTGGGTCTATTTCCGGAACAGCAGGCAAACTGGCGTTTTATTAAGGAACATGTTGGCGTTGGCCACAAAATCTTAAACCTATTCGCTTACACCGGTGCGGCTTCGCTGGTCGCCCGCGACAGCGGCGCGGAGGTTGTGCATGTCGATTCGGTCAGGCAGATGCTGACCTGGGCCAATGAAAACAGGGAGCGCAGCGCCCTTGCTGACATCAAATGGGTGCTTGAGGATGCGTTAAAATTTGCCCGGCGCGAATTGAAGCGGGGCAACCGCTATGACGGCATCATCATGGATCCGCCCGCCTGGGGTTTAGGCGTCAAAGGCGAAAAATGGAAGCTGGAAAATCACCTGTCCGAGTTGCTTGAAACGGCGCATGGGCTAATGAATCCGGGGGCGTTTTTGATCGTCAACACCTATTCGCCCAAAGTCGAACTGGCGGATTTGGCAGCGTCTGCCGGACAGTATTTTGCCGCCAAGCGAATGGATGTAAAACAACTCTGGCTGCCGACAAAAACGGCTAAGGCTTTGTACTGCGGTAATTTATTGCGGGCGATTAAGTAGCGATAACGGCATGGTGTTAAAACCGGCACAAACTCCCAGTCATTAATCGTTTAATATTAGCAAAAACAAGCGATTAAGTTAATTCTGAAATCGGCAGGATAATCGGCAAAAATTCGCCATAAATAACAAAATCCGCTTTAAAAACAATTTGTTATCACTATAGAAGATCGGAATGCCGCTAGCCATGGAAACACCTTACCGAATCGAACCCTGCTTGCTTGAAAACATCCCGGTTGGGATTGCCGATTTAATCGCGAATCTAACAACATCGACAGAAAAAATCGGAAGCCGCCTACATCCGCAGACCGCATCTAGTCTGGCTGATTTGGTTCGCATTATGAACTGCTATTATTCGAACCTTATCGAAGGCCATCACACCAAGCCTAGGGATATTGAGCGAGCCTTGGCTGATGATCTGGAAAAAGATGAATTGCAGCGTAATTTTCAAATCGAAGCGCGTGCCCATGTCCGTTTGCAACAAGCGATTGATCAGCGCTATGCGGCTGGGACTCTGCCGGAACCGGCATCAGCTGAGTTTTTGTGCTGGCTGCACCAAGAGTTTTACCATGATGCGCCGGAATCCATGCTGTGGATTGAGCAGGGGGAACAGGGCTTTCGTATGCAGCCTGGGGTGTTTCGTTCTCGGCTTGAACATAATGTTTCGGTAGGACGACATATTCCGCCTAACAGCGAGCGTATTGCCGAATTTATGCGCTATTTTGAGCAACGTTACCGTTTGGCGGCAATGGGTAAGGCGCAGCGGATTATTGCGCTGGCGGCCGCGCATCATCGTTTGGCCTATATTCACCCCTTTGCTGACGGAAATGGCCGAGTTAGCCGTTTAATGAGCCATGCGATGGGATTGTCCGCCGGCATTGGCGCATCAGGGCTTTGGTCGGTGTCGCGCGGTCTCGCCCGTGGTTTGCACAGTCGGCAAGATTACAAGAATAAGATGGCTTATGCCGATAGCCCGCGACAAGGCGATGTGGATGGTCGTGGAAATTTGTCGCAAAAGGCATTGGTCGAGTTTATCAGCTGGTTTTTAGCCGTGTGCCTCGATCAAGTGAATTTTATGGACGGGTTGTTTGAATTCGACCATTTAGCCGAGCGGCTTAAAGTTTATGTCGAAAGCCGGGGCTTAAAACCGGAAGCTTTTTATATTTTGGAGCGCGTGTTGATGCAAGGTGAGATGCCGCGCGGTGAAGCTGAACGCATGACTGGTTTAAAAGAACGTAGCGCCCGCACGGTGCTTTCAAGCTTAATTCATCAGGGTATTCTAAGGTCAGAAACGCCAAAAGGCTCGGTGTCGCTGCATTTTGGCAGTGAATCGCTTGAGGTGTTATTTCCACGATTATTCACAGAAAACTAGAGGATTTATCGTTCTTTACGCCTTCAATCGCTAGCCCATTTGTGTATCCAACACTGCATCCTGCCACAAACTCTGCGATAATAACGCGCAGAAATCGGCCTAAATGGCCGGTGACACTTATTCAATCAACATCATAGCTATGAACGAAACAACAACATTCAAACCGTGTGACCTGGTTATTTTTGGCGCTTTGGGCGATTTATCCCGACGCAAACTGCTTATTTCCCTGTACCGACTCGAAAAAGCGGATTTGCTTGAAGCCGATACGCGTATTACCGGTATCGATCAATACGAAAACAGTAATGCGCAATTTGTTGAGATTATTCATAACAGTTTGCAGGCGTTTTTAAACGAGCCGCTCGATGAAAAGGTCTGGGCGCGGTTTTCGGCGCGCTTTGCCTATCTGAAAATAGACTTGACCCAGCTGGATCAATATCAGTTGTTGAATACGGTCATCAGTGGGCAAGACCGGGTGATGGTGAATTATTTTGCGGTGTCGCCGTTTTTATTCACCAATATTTGCCAAGGCTTGGCTCAATGCGGGGTGTTAAATGCAGAATCGCGGATGGTGATGGAAAAACCCATCGGCCACGATTTGCAATCGTCAAAAGCGATTAACGATGCAGTCGCCGAGGTGTTCAACGAAGATCAGGTCTACCGTATTGACCATTATCTGGGCAAAGAAACGGTACTTAATTTATTGGCACTGCGTTTCGCCAATTCCATTTTTACCACCAACTGGAATCACAACACTATCGATCATATTCAAATTACCGTCGCGGAAGAAGTCGGTATTGAAGGACGCTGGGATTATTTCGATAAAACCGGCCAGTTGCGCGATATGCTGCAAAACCATTTGTTGCAGATTTTGACCTTTGTGGCGATGGAGCCGCCAATTAATCTGGAAGCGCACAGCATACGCAATGAAAAAATAAAAGTGCTGTCCGCGCTGCGCCCCATTACCCAAGAAAATGTCAAACAAAAAACCGTTCGCGGACAGTATACGGCGGGGACGTTCAACGGCAAGCCGGTGCCGGGCTATCTTGAAGAAGAGGGCGCTAATACGGAAAGCACCACGGAAAGTTTTGTCGCCTTGAAAGTGGCTATTGATAATTGGCGCTGGGCGGGCGTACCGTTTTACTTGCGTACCGGCAAGCGCATGAAGTACAAACGCACCGAAATTGTGGTTAATTTTAAGCAACAACCGCATAACATTTTCAAAGAGAGCTTTGAGGATCTGCCGTCCAATAAGCTGATTATCCACTTGCAGCCTAGGGAAGGCGTGGAAATTCAGATACTCAACAAAATACCGGGTATCGATGAAAATATTAAACTGCAAAAGACCAAGTTGGATTTGAGCTTTTCCGACATCTTTAAAAACAGCAAGATTTTCGGTGGTTATGAAAAATTGGTGCTGGAGGCGATGCGAGGCAATCCCACGCTATTTCTTAGCCGCGAGGAGATTGAGCAGGCCTGGACCTGGATCGATTCGATACAAGATGCCTGGGCACATTTGGATGCTATGCCAGCCCCTTATGCGGCGGGTACTTGGGGGCCTAAAGCTGCCGACAAGTTAATAGCGAGGGATGAAAGGGCTTGGGAAGATGAGCCCATTTAACTTGGCTCAGATTAAAGCGAAAATTGACCGTTCAGATTATAAAAGGAACCACCATGCACCCCGTATTAGAAAAAGTCACTAACGAGATTATCGAACGCAGCCGCGAAACCCGCGCAATTTATCTGGCGCGCATTGATGCGGCGGCGAAAAAAGAACCGCACCGCGCCGAGCTGGCTTGCGGCAATTTGGCTCATGCTTTCGCCGCTTGCGGAGCCGGTGAAAAAAGCGATTTGACCGGCCATAAAAAAGCCAATATTGCGATTATCTCTGCTTATAACGATATGCTGTCGGCGCATGAGCCGTACAAAGATGCACCCGCGCTGATTAAAGCAGCGATCAAAGAAGCGGGCGGCGTCGCCCAGTTTGCAGGCGGCGTACCGGCGATGTGCGACGGCGTTACCCAGGGTCGTCCGGGCATGGAATTGTCGTTGTTCAGCCGCGATGTGATTGCAATGGCTACGGCCATTGGTTTAAGCCACAACATGTTCGACGGCGCATTGTATTTGGGTGTCTGCGACAAGATTGTGCCGGGCTTGTTGATCGGCGCGTTGAGTTTCGGCCATTTGCCTGCCGTGTTCGTACCGGCAGGGCCGATGCCCAGCGGCCTGGCCAATAAAGAAAAAGTCCGTATCCGCCAGCTTTACGCAGAAGGCAAAATAGGCCGCAAGGAACTGCTCGAATCCGAATCGGCGTCTTACCACAGCGCAGGCACCTGCACTTTTTACGGCACCGCAAACAGCAACCAGATGATGGTCGAAATCATGGGTCTGCATTTGCCTGGCAGTTCCTTCATCAACCCTTACACGCCGTTGCGCGATGAGCTGACCAAAGCTGCCGCCAAACAGGTATTGAAATTTACCGCCTTGGGCGATGATTTCCGCCCGATTGGCCGCATGATTGACGAAAAAGCGATAGTGAATGCGATTGTCGGCCTATTGGCAACCGGCGGTTCCACCAATCACACCATCCATCTGGTCGCCATTGCACGGGCGGCAGGCATCATCATCAACTGGGACGATTTTGATAAATTGTCCAGGGCTGTCCCGCTATTAACGCGCATTTACCCGAATGGCCAGGCCGACATCAACCACTTCCAGGCCGCAGGCGGCATGGGCGTGTTAATCGCCGAGCTGTTACAGAACGGCCTGCTGCATGGGGATATTTTGACGGTCGCTGACCAACCCGGCATGAGCCAGTATCATCAGGAACCCAAGCTGGTTGACGGTGAGCTGGTTTGGCAGCCAAGCCCTGAAGCCTCTTTAGATGCGGATGTGATCAGTACAGTTGCCAAGCCTTTTGCCGTCGGCGGCGGTTTGCATGTGATGCACGGCAATTTGGGGCGCGGCATATCCAAAGTGTCTGCGGTGGCGGAATCACACCAGATCGTTGAAGCGCCTGCGATGGTGTTCGATGACCAAGACGACGTGGTGGCGGCGTTTAAACGCGGCGAACTGGAGAAGGATGTCATCGTGGTGCTGCGCTTCCAGGGGCCAAAATCCAACGGTATGCCCGAATTGCACAAGTTGACGCCGCCGCTGGGCGTGTTGCAGGATAAAGGTTTCAAGGTGGCGCTGGTGACCGATGGCCGGATGTCCGGCGCTTCCGGCAAGGTGCCTTCCGCTATCCACATGTGCCCTGAGTGTGAAGAGGGCGGGCCGTTGGCGAAAGTGCATGACGGCGACATTATTCATCTGAATACCCAAACCGGCGAGGTCAATGTGCTGGTTGACGCCGCTGAATTTGCAGCCCGTATCCCGGCTGCCAATAGCGCCAAAGGCCATCATTTCGGCATGGGGCGCGAATTGTTTGGCGGTTTTCGTGTGGGCGCGTCATCTGCCGAAACCGGCGCTAGCAACCTGTTTGCCGTCGATTAATAAAACTATAACAATTTGGTAACACAATGACTCAACATAATTGGAAAATCCAACCTAGCATTATTTTAAATACCTGTCCGGTGATGCCGGTGATGGTGATCCAAAACTTGGACGATGCCATACCTCTGGCGCAGGCTCTAGTTGCCGGCGGCATTAAGGTGCTGGAAATCACCTTGCGCACCCCGATAGCGTTGGATGCAATCCGGCTGATTAGCCGCGAAGTCGAAGGCGCGATTGTTGGCGCGGGCACCATTACCACGCCGGAACAATTGCAGGCGGCGGAAGACGCGGGCGCGGTGTTTGCGATCAGCCCCGGATTGACACCGAAATTACTGGCGGCCGCCCAAGCGGGAACTATCGCCTTGATTCCAGGAATAGCCACACTGTCGGAGCTGATGATGGGCATGGAATACGGTTTGGACCATTTCAAGTTTTTTCCGGCCGAAGCGGCAGGCGGCATACCGATGCTAAAATCCATCGCGGGCCCGGTTCCACAAGTGACTTTTTGCCCAACTGGTGGCATCTCGCCGGAAAATTACAAAAACTACTTGCAGCTAAGCAATGTCGCCTGTGTTGGTGGTTCATGGCTGGCGCCTGCGGATGTGGTACAAGCAAAAAATTGGGCAAAAGTGACTGAATTAGCCAAACAGGCCATAGACAAGGCTGTTTCGGTTTGATGATTTAGCAAAGCTGTATAAATATTTTCTGGATTTTGTTGCTTTACAAGACAATGCCCTTTAAAGCCCCGTCACGCAAAAGGCATGGTAAACTGCGGTTTTTATTGATTTACCGCGTCTTTTGCTGATGCTACAAATCCTGTTACAAAACTGAGAAAAATTATGACTAAACTGCGCAGTGTTACCTTAAATGAGCAAACTCAAATATTATCTGAGTTACCTATTTTATCTGGAACTATTGGCCCCGATGTAGTCGATATCCAATCTCTGTACCAACAGACCGGCATGTTCACTTACGATCCCGGTTTTACTTCAACTGCTAGCTGCAGCTCATCGATAACTTATATCGACGGCGAAAAAGGGGTGCTGCTTTATCGGGGCTACCCTATCGAGCAACTTGCAGAGCATTGCACTTTTCTGGAAGTTTGCTATCTGTTGCTGAACGGCGAATTGCCCGGCACCGAGGAAATAGAAACCTTTGAAAACAAAGTGACCCTGCACACCATGGTGCATGACCAGTTGACCAATTTCTTCAAAGGCTTCCGCCGCGACGCCCATCCGATGGCCATTATGGTGGCCGCCGTCGGTGCGTTGTCGGCGTTTTACCATGACGCTCTGGACATTAATTCCAAAAAAGACCGCGACCTGAGCGCCATCCGCCTGATCGCCAAAGTGCCGACCATCGTGGCGATGTGCCACAAATACAGCACCGGCCTGCCGTTTATGTATCCGCAAAACAAGCTCAGTTATGTGGAAAACTTTATGCGCATGATGCAGGGCACACCCTGCGACGACTTCGTGCCCAACCCGATATTGGTTAGGGCACTGGACAGGATACTGATCCTCCATGCCGACCATGAACAAAATGCGTCGACCTCAACCGTCCGTTTGGCCGGTTCCAGCGGCGCCAATCCCTATGCCTGCATCACTGCCGGTATTGCCTGCCTTTGGGGCGCAGCCCATGGCGGCGCCAATGAAGCGGTATTGGCTATGTTGGAAGAGATTGACGACGTGTCCAATATTGCCAAGTTTATCAACAAGGCCAAAGATAAAAGCGACCCGTTTAGGCTGATGGGCTTTGGTCATCGGGTTTATAAGAATTATGACCCACGCGCCAAACTGATGCGCGAAACCTGCCATGAGGTATTGACCGAGCTGGGTTTGCATGATGACAAGATATTTAAATTGGCGCTGGAGCTGGAACGTATCGCCCTTGAAGACGACTATTTCGTCGAGAAAAAACTCTATCCGAATGTCGATTATTATTCCGGCATCGTGCTGCATGCCTTAGGCATACCCAGCAATATGTTTACCGCCATGTTTGCGATGGGGCGGACGGTCGGCTGGATTGCCCATTGGGATGAAATGATAGCCGATCCGGAACAAAGGATAGGGCGTCCTAGACAGCTGTACACCGGCGCAACCAAGCGCGACATACCGCCGCAACATATTAAACGCGGTTAAATCGGGAATAGGAGCACGGATGGCACTGATAGCATGGATTTACACGGTTTTTTAATATACCGTGCTTTTAATCAGTATTACCCGTGTTCTATTGGTCACTTAAAAATCGAGTTGATGAAGGCCGAAATATGTTCGATTTCTTCGACGCACAAGCTGTGTTCCATCAGGTAATCGTGCCATTCAACGCTATAATCCAGTGCTTTGAGCGCATCAGAGGCCGCTTTGCCCGCCTCAACCGCGACGATGGGGTCAATGATGCCGTGGGCCATAAATATCGGTGTTGCCTGGTTGGCGTCTGAACGCTGGTTTTCTAATTGCCCAATGGTCGGCAAATAAGTCGACAGGGCAATAATGCCGGCCAACCGTTGTGGATACCTTAATCCCGTATGCAGTGCAATGACGCCGCCTTGGGAAAAACCGGCCAGTAAAATATTTTCAGGGGCAATGCCTTTGGCAAGTTCTTTTTGGATTAATAATTCAATCAGCTTGGCGGATTGATTGATGTCATCGGTATTGACCTCATGTCGTTCGGACATCGACAAAATGTCGTACCACGAACGCATCGCCATGCCGCCATTGATAGTAACTGGCTGGACAGGCGCATTAGGGAAAATAAAATGGGTATTGGCTCTGACCGCTACATGCAGCTCGGGAGCCAGGCCTTCAAAATCATGGCCATCCGCGCCCAAACCATGCAGCCATATCACAGAATAGCGATGCTCGGACTCAGCGGGTATGTCAACGGTACTCAGTGGTTCAATGTTCATAAATGCTCCAAGATAAGTAAAAAATATTCGGTTGGCTGTAACCGCAAAGCCAAAGCTGCTCTAAGGTTAAGGTTTCAGGTTTGGTCCATTTTATCAGCCAAACCGGAATTGGCATCATCCGCATTCTATGGTTTTTAACGGTCAAAAGAATATTTTTGGTTAAATGACAAAAACTGGTTAACATCCATCCCCATTATCAACTTCAGCCGTGTTAAAAATATGCCACATAAAAGTTTTAAAACCAGCAAACCGAAATCCACCATTACCATACTCCCAAAACTGGGTCTGGGGGAACGCGACTTTGTCGCCGATTTTAAACGCTATTACAGCCACCGTCTGGGCAGGGATGAACATTGTACGTCGCCGCATTATGCTTATGAAGCGTTGTCGATGGCGATCAGCGACCGGCTGATAGAGCGATGGAAAAGAACCTATAACACTTATAGGGAGAGCGACTGTAAGCGCGCCTACTATCTGTCAATGGAGTTTTTAATGGGCCGTACTTTAAGTAACGCCATGTTGAACCTGGGCATTACCGAGGCGGTCGAACAGGCCATGTATGATTTGGGGCTTGAGATTGAAGAATTGATTGAAAGCGAACCCGATGCCGGTTTGGGCAACGGCGGTCTGGGGCGTTTGGCCGCCTGTTTTATCGACAGCTGCGCCACCTTGCGGTTGCCGGTGACCGGTTACGGCCTGCGTTATGAATACGGCATGTTTTCCCAAGATATTGTCAATGGCGAACAGGTGGAAAAACCCGACCATTGGCTACGGAACGGCAATGTCTGGGAAATCGAGCGCCCCGAATATACACAGCGGATTAAATTCGGCGGGTACACCCAATCGCATATCGATGAGTTCGGCAATAAGCGCACCAGTTGGGTAGAGACCCAGGACATACTCGCGATGCCTTACGACACCCCGATTCCCGGATACAAAAACGGCACAGTGAACACCCTGCGCTTATGGAAAGCGACGGCGACCGAAGAATTCAATTTGCAGGAATTTAATGCCGGCGATTACGCCGAATCGGTCGCGGCAAAGAATACCGCCGAAAACATCACCATGGTGTTGTACCCGAATGACGCCAACGAGAACGGCAAAGCCTTGCGCCTGCGTCAGCAATATCTGCTGGCGTCGGCCAGTTTGCAGGATGTGATCGGCAGCTGGGTGGGCCGTCATGGCAACAATTTTTCCGAGTTTGCCGCCAAAAACGCCTTCCAGTTGAACGACACCCATCCGAGCATAGCGGTTGCGGAATTGATGCGGCTGCTGTTGGATGTCCACGGCTTGGTGTGGGATGACGCCTGGGCGATTACCCGCAACACCATGGCCTACACCAACCACACCTTATTGCCGGAGGCGCTGGAACGTTGGTCGGTCAACCTGTTCAAACAGTTGTTGCCACGGCTGATGGAAATCATTTTCGACATTAACGCGCATTTCATGGCCGAAGTGTCCGCCCATTGGCCCGGCGACACCGACCGCTTGAGCCGCATGTCCATTATCGAAGAAGGTCATGAGCAACAGGTCAGAATGGCCTATCTGGCGATTGTCGGCAGCTACTCGGTTAATGGTGTTGCCGCGCTGCATTCAAAATTATTGCAGCAAGGTTTGTTCCGGGACTTTTATGAATTCTGGCCGGAGAAATTCAACAATAAAACCAACGGCGTAACCCCACGCCGTTGGCTGGCCGCCTGTAACCCTGAATTGGCCGGACTGATTACGGCAACCATAGGCGATGGCTGGCTGACCGACTTATCATTGTTAAACAAGCTGAAACCTTACGCCGAAGACAAGGCGTTCCGTCAAAAATGGCATGGCATCAAACAGAGTGCGAAGCAAAAACTGATTGATTACAAAAAGCTTGAACACGATGTTGACTTTAACGTTGACGCCATTTTCGACGTGCAGGTCAAACGCGTCCATGAATATAAACGGCAGCTGTTAAATGTCCTGCATGTGATCCATTTATATGACCGCATCAAACGCGGCGATATAGCAAACTGGACAGACCGTTGCGTCTTGATCGGCGGCAAGGCCGCGCCGGGCTATTACATGGCGAAAAAGATCATCAAACTGATTAATAACGTCTCCAATGTCATTAATTCCGACCCCGATGTGGGCAAAAAATTAAAACTGGTGTTCTTGCCGAATTACCGGGTTTCCGCCATGGAAAAAATCTGCCCGGGCGCCGACCTTTCCGAGCAAATCTCCACCGCAGGCAAAGAAGCGTCCGGCACCGGCAACATGAAATTTATGATGAACGGCGCCTTGACCATCGGCACACTGGACGGCGCCAATATCGAAATCCGCGAAGAAGTCGGCGATGACAATTTCTTCCTGTTCGGATTGACCGAAGAGCAAGTTGCAGACATGAGCCATCACTACGACCCTAACACCATCATTGAACAGGACGAAGACCTGCAACGGGTGATGAAATTGCTGGAGTGCGGGCATTTTAACCAGTTCGAGCCCGGACTATTCGACGACATTATGGCGTCAATAAGAAGCCCGCAAGACCCCTGGATGACCGCCGCCGACTTCCGCAGCTTTATCGATGCGCAAAAACGGGTAGAAGCGGCTTATCAAGACCGGGAACTGTGGACGAAAATGAGCATTTTAAACTGCGCCGCCAGCGGCAAATTTTCTACCGACAGGACAATCAGCGATTACAACGACGACATCTGGAAACTGGCCCCCGTTAAAATTGATGACAAGTAATAAGCGTTGAGCATGTTCCATATTGTCCTATACGAGCCTGAAATTCCCGCTAACACCGGGAATATCATCCGCCTATGCGCAAATGCAGGGATGCACTTGCACCTGATCAAACCCCTAGGCTTTGACTTGGATGACAAAAAATTGCGCCGGGCGGGCCTCGATTATCATGAATGGGTCGCCGTCAAAGAGCATGAGACATTGGCTGATTTTATCGGCAGCATCAAACCGGGGCGGCTGTTCGCCCTGACCACCAAAGGCACGAAGAGTTACACCGAGGTCGCTTTTCAGCCCGGCGACGCCTTATTATTCGGCCCCGAAACACGCGGCCTGCCTGCCGACGTGCTGGCCGAGTTAGGCAGCGGACAATGCTTATATGTGCCGATGCAGGCCGCAAGCCGTAGCCTGAATTTGTCCAATACCGTGGCTGTGGTCTTGTACGAGGCCTGGCGGCAGTTGGGTTTTGCTGGGGCTGCGATAAAGTAGATTGGGCATGCTTTTATGTTCAATATCTCCACGCTTCATGTTGGACAGCTTTTGTGGCTGCCCCATCATCCCTTGCATTCAACTCAGATCAGGAACCGTGTCAGCATTGACGAGCGTCCTGAAATTGTTGCGCAAAAGACGCGCATCGGCGATTGGGAGATTGATACCGTGATCGGCAAGA
>JBLRXA010000013.1:0-33241 GCA_047920955.1 Methylobacter sp.
ATGCGATTAATTGACATGACACGCCCTCTTTGTGATGGTTTGCTGACAGTCTACGCCCAAGTTTTGGGCTTGGCTGAAGTATCTAGCTAATCAGGAAAGTTTTTGCCTCAATTGAGAGAGCATGAACAAGAAGTCCGCGTATGCCAAGAATATCTGCAGCCTGCGCTGTACGAATAACCGCATCTTGAAGTAAGGCAACCCCAAGGCCTTTGCCTTGATAGCATTTATCAATCGCAAGACGACCAAGAATAACGACAGGGACAGGATCTGGCATATTTCGACGAATTCCGGCTGGTGCAGCATTCAGTTCTAATGCACCTGATGCAAGACAATAATAACCAACAACCCTTTTTTCTTTGGTCACAACGTAGGTACGAGATGCGCCATTAATTTGGTTGGGGTACGCCCGCCTCTTCAGCCAATCATCAAGGCTATCAACACCACAGACAAAGCCATCAAGTTCACAATCCGCCGCCAATGGGCGCGGAGGGGATAGCATTAAGCGTCCCAAGGTTTTACAGCCGCCATGAGTCGTTCGACCCCATCACCACTTGGAGGACGATCAAGAACTTCAAGAAAATAATCGTAGGTTTTTTGGTCAACCCCCACCCGCCCTTGGTCAAGCAGTAACTCCTCTGCTGAACGTCGGGCGGCATCAATCATAAAATCAGACCGCGTCTTACCTTGTGCCTTTGCTGCTTTATCAATCAACGCGCAAACATCACTACGGATGCGCAGATTAACCGCATGAACTTGTGTATCGGTTGTTTGACTATAAGACATGAAATTCCCTTATTTAAAACCATCCCGTTTAAACTTCTCCCAGCGCCGATAAAAGCCTTGCCTATTAAACAGATAGTATAAAAATACCAGTAAAAACGGCCATAACATAAAGGCGAACAATTTAAACCCCGTTCCAATATCCATAACACCCCCCTCGTTTTATATCGTTGAAAATGCTTGCAGTGCGCTTTGCTATTTAAGCCTTTTCGTCGATTAAGTCAACAACATCTCCAGCGCCAGTCGCGCCATATTTTTGGAACCGCCGCCCTGCCCTAGCTGCCGTTTAACCTGTGCCAGATTTTCGCGCATGGCATCGGCATAGCTTGGGTCAGTCAGAATCCGCAGCACTTCTGCTGACAGTTTTTCGGCAGTCGCTTCATGCTGTATCAATTCTTTAACAATGAGTTTGCCCGACACGATATTCGGCAAGCCGATAAACGGGATGTTCACCAAGCACCGGCCCAGCCAATAAGTGAGCGGCGACAATTTGTAGGCAATCACCATCGGCACCGTCAACAAGGCGATTTCCAGCGTTGCCGTACCTGAACTGGTCATCACCGCATCGCAACATTGGATCACATCGTAAGGCTGATTTTTGATGACCGTAATAGCCAACGGCGATTGGCGAAGATAGCCGTCAAGCAAGCTATCGCTGATGGAATCGGCTTGCGGCAAGATAAACTGGCAGCCGGGCAAATCGGCCTGCACTTTTTCGGCGGCGGCCAGCATAACCGGCAACAGGCGTTTGATCTCGTTGACGCGACTGCCGGGCAGCAGACCGACTATCGCTTGGTTTTTGTCCAGACCAAAGCGGGCTAAATCGTCTTCTTTGCTGTGTTGGGGGTGGACTTTATCGACCGAAGGATGGCCGACATAGCGCACCGGCACTTGTTCTGCGTCGTAATAAGCCGTCTCGAACGGGAAGATCACCGCCATCATGTCGATGACTTTGCCGTAGGCTTTAACCCGCCCCGGTCGCCAGGCCCACACTTGGGGACTGACGTAAAACAGCACTTTAATGCCCTGTTGTTTGGCATAACGCGCCAGCTTGAAATTGAATTCTTTGTAATCGACGCACACCAGCAAATCGGGGCGTTCGCTGGCAACTAACTGTTGCATCAGCTTTAGCGCACGGCGGATTTCGGCATAATGTTTGACCACTTCAACCACGCCGATGACGCCAATATTGGCCGAATCATAGCGGATGTCGATACCCGCCTGCGCCATTTTAGCGCCGCCCATGCCGAGACCCTGAATATCCGGCCGCTGTTTTTTCAGCTCCAGAAACATATTGGCGGCGTGTTGGTCGCCGGATGATTCACCGGCGCTGAATAGGATTTTTAAAGGTTTGTGTTGCAAGGTTTCTGGCTCAAGTAGGGTACGCTGTGCGTACCTTTTATAGCGTAAAAAACGCTGATGAAGAGGTACGCACAGCGTACCCTACATAATTTTAGGCCGTCAAAACGCCCCGGATAACCGCCACGATGTCGCGGATCGTGTCATCCTTAAGAAACGGGCAAATTGGCAAGGACATACAATTTGCCGCCACCGCCTCAGTCACAGGCAAACTGACTGCTGCGTATTCCTGTTTAAACACATTTTGCCGGTGCAAGGGCACCGGATAATACACCGCACAGCCAATCTGCTTGGCTTGCAGCGCGGCCATCACCTCATCGCGGCGTTCGCATAACAGCGTATATTGATGATAAACATGCTCGCCCAAACCGTCTTCAAACGGCGTCGTGAGCGGCAAATCGGCCAACAATTCCGAATAAAGACGCCCAACACGGCGGCGGCCTTGATTGTATTGGTCGATGCGTTTCAATTTGGCGCGTAAAATCACTGCCTGCATTTCGTCAAGACGGCTGTTGTAGCCGACCACATCATGATAATAACGCACCGCCGAACCGTGGTTGTGCAGCATTTTAAGTTTTTCGGCGGTCTCGTCGGAGTTAGTAACCACCAGACCGCCATCGCCAAAAGCGCCCAGATTTTTGCTCGGGAAAAAACTATAGCCCGCAGCATCACCAATAGCGCCGGTTTGTTGGCCGTTAATAGTCGCGCCGAACGACTGGCAGCAATCTTCAATCAGTTTCAACTTATGCTGCTCGCATAGCGCCTTAATCGCTATCATATCCGCCGGTTGGCCGAATAAATGCACTGGCATCACCGCCTTGGTTTTCGGGGTAATGGCTTTGGCTATCGCATCCGGCGCAATATTAAAGGTCTTCGGATCAATATCGACGAACACCGGAATCGCACCGACATATTTAATCGCTTCCGCCGTGGCGATAAACGTGAATGCGGTGGTGATGACTTCATCGCCCGCGCCAATACCTTCGGCAATCAAAGCCAGATGCAGCGCGTCGGTGCCCGATGCCACGCCGATCGCATGTTTAACGCCCAAATAATCAGCCGCTTCCTGCTCAAAAGCCCGAACATTAGGGCCTAAGATGAACGAACAATTTTCGATTGTCTCGCTCAGACCGCGCTCGACTTCGTCTTTAATTTCAGCGTATTGCGCCTTCAGGTTTACCATCGGTATCATGTTGTAGTGCCTATTATTTATAGAATCATGTAGGGTACGCTGTGCGTACCTTTTGGTATTGGCGGCTTTTAGAAGGCACGCACAGCGTACCCTATTTGTATCCGGTTATTTATCGCCCAGCAAACGGGTAATTGCTATCGCCGTTTCCAGCGCCCTTTTCCCCGCTACGCCGGACACCAGCGGGTTGTCGCCGGTATGGATGCAGTTGACGAAATGCTTGATTTCTTCCAGCAGCGCATCGCCGCTTTCAAACACCGATTCTTCGGTTTCTATTTCGGGAATGCCGGGAAACATTTCGCCTTTGCCGGTGCGGTGCTTGGTTAAAACGCGGTTTTGGAAATCGACGGAGACGTAGGAAGACGGCCTGAACATGCGCATTTTGCGTTCCATCTTCATGCTGATACGGCTGGCAGTGACATTGGCCACACAGCCGTTGGCAAATTTTAAGCGGGCATTGGCAATATCGGTGCCTTGCGTCAATACCGCCGTGCCGCTGGCATCGATGCGTTCCACCTCGGAATCGACCAACGCCAAAATAATATCGATGTCGTGTATCATCAAATCCAGTACCACGCTGACATCATTGGCGCGCGGATTAAACGGCGACAAGCGGTGCGATTCGATAAACAGCGGCTTTTCTTCCTTGTCCAGACCCAAAACCGCCGGGTTAAAGCGCTCCAAATGCCCGACTTGCAAAATCAAATTTTTTGCTTGGGCAATCGCAATCAGCTCATCGGCTTCGGCCACCGTTACCGTAATCGGCTTTTCCACCAGCACATGCGCCCCGGCATTGAGAAAATCCCTGGACACCTGATGATGCAGCGTCGTCGGCACCACGATACTGACCGCATCGACTTCGCCCAATAAGGCTTGATAGTCGGTCAAGGCATTGGCGCCGTATTGTTCAGCAACCGCCTTGGCTGCCATTTCATTAATATCAACCACAGCCACCAGCTCGCAATCCGGCAGCCCCGCATATTTTTGTGCATGGAACTTGCCCAGATAGCCGGTGCCGATCACGGCGCATTTTAATTTTTTCATCTAATTTGGATTTATCTTTTGATGCCCTGTTTTGGGCCGAATTTACAGGCGGGTATTGTAAACTATCGCCTTGGCCTGATACCACGCATAAAAATCATTGGCGGGCATCGGTTTGGCAATCAAATAGCCTTGGGCAGCATGACAGCCCATTTCAGCCAACGCCGCATACTGCTCGGCGGTTTCAACACCTTCAGCGACCACTTTGCGGGAAAAGGATTTCGCCAGTGCCATCACCGCCACCACAATGGCATGGGACGCGTCATCGGTAAGCATGTTAAAGACAAAGCCCTGGTCGATTTTGAGGGTGCTGGCCGGTAATTTCCATAAATAGGTTAGGGAAGAATAACCCGTGCCGAAATCATCTAGCGCAAAATTCACGCCTAACTGCTGACAGCTCTGCATGCTTTTAATGGCGGCGCTAAAGTCCTCCAACGCCGCCGTTTCCAGAATTTCTATTTGTAGTGTACCGGTGGGTAAATCGGGGTATTGCGCCAGTTCCTTCTGTAAATGAGCCGCAAAATCAGGTGTCAGCAAGTGGCTTCCAGAAATATTGATCGACAATTCAATATTCACGCCCTGCTGATACCATTGGCTTTGTTGCGCCAGGGCGGTGGCAATCACCCATTCGCCGACATTGATTTCCAGGTCGGTTTGGTAGATATGCGGCAGGAACTCGGCTGGCGACAGCACGCCACGCTCAGGATGCCGCCAGCGGATCAAGGCTTCGGCACCCATCACCGAGTGGTCATGGAAATTGATTTTAGGCTGGTAAAACAGCTCAAACTCACCCCTTGTCAAGGCCTGTCGGATGCGCCTTTGCTCGCTGTTTAAGTGGCGCATACGCTGATCTTCATCGACATCGAAGAAATGATAACTGTTTTTTCCGGCTATTTTTGCCGTACACATGGCCTGATAAGCGTGCCGCAACAGCATATCGGGATTATCGTTGTCGTTCGGGTAAAGGGTCACGCCGACACTGGCGGTAACCTGACGCGTCACCTTATCGACTGCCATTTTATGGCTAACCGATTCAAGTAGTTTCTCCAAAAGCGCAGTGCATTCGCTTTTAGTGTCAATGCCGCAGAACAAGATGACAAACTCGTCGCCGCCGACACGAAAAACCGTATCGGTACGCCTGATACCGTGGCTGATGCGTTTTGCCCATTCAATTAACACCGCATCCCCGGTTTTAACGCCGAAATTGTCATTAACCGACTTGAAGCCGTCCAGATCGAAATAACAGATCGCTATCGAGTTTCGCTCCTGGTCGCTCATGGCTATGACCTGCTGCATCTCTTCGTCCAAGGACAGGCGGTTAGGCAGACCGGTCAGGACATCGTAATGTGCCATTTTTTTCAAGTCTTTCTCATGTTTTTTTATCAGCGTAATGCCGCTAAAAACACCCAAATAATGTTCGGGCTTACCGTCCTGGTCTTTAATTAAGGTCACCGACAACCATTCCGAAAATAAATCACCATTTTTCTTGCGGTTAATGATCTCGCCTTGCCATTGTCCGGCCTCATTAACGGCTTGCCACATACTGTCGTGCAGCCCTTCGTTTTGGACGCCAAAATGCTGCAAGGCTAATTGGCTACCTAAAACCTCTGCCCGCGAATAGCCGGTGATTCTCTTAAATGCCGGGTTGATATCGATGATATCGCCGTTCAAGTCGGCGATGACAATGCCCTCTTGGGAACTTTCAAACACCTTGGCCAGCAACCTTAAGCGGGTCTGCACTTTTTGGCTTTCGGTTATGTCAACGCCTAAACTTAAAAGCGCAATGATTTTGCCGTGGGCGTCATAAATCGGCGATAACCTAATCTCGAGACAGCGCCGGGTACCTTGCATACCAATAAAATGGATTTGCAGCTCTTGGCTATTACCGGCAAACACGCTTTGACAAATACTGATGAAATTATCGCGCTCAGCTTCGTCAATAAATAAAAACGGATTTTGTTGGTTGGCCTGCTCCAGGTTTTGACACTCTTTCAGTGCCAAAGCCACCTTATTAAGCAGTAACCATTGATGATTTGCCGACAACACAGACACCGATAAAGGCGCATTTTCAATCATGTTAGACAGAAAACTGAGATTTTCACTGATGGATTTACGCGATTGCGCCAACTCAATATGGGCTTTGACCCGTAATTTTGTCACCAAGCGGTTAATCGGCTTGGTGATGTAATCGACAGCGCCCAAATCAAAGCCGGCACTTTCAGATTCGGCCCCTGCCGCCGTCACAAAGATCACCGGTATATCTTTAGTCTTCGGATTCGCTTTTAGCGCCCTGCACACATCAAACCCATTCATGCCAGGCATCATAATATCCAGTAATATCAAGTCAGGCTGAGGCTCTCGGATGGCAATATCGAGCGCCATTTTGCCGTAAGTCGCCACTTTTATCCGGTAGTCCTGACTTAACAATGCCGCCAGCACTTCGATATTGAGCGGCTCATCATCAACAATAAGGATAACGGGGTTGCCTGGAACTGAAAAAATCATACTGCCTCGCCACGGATAGAGTTGATAATGTCGGCCAAAACACGTCTGGCCTCTGGGTAATCGTAATGCATTAAATAGTTTAACAAATCCCGATATTGCCGGTTTTCGTTTTTACCTAGGGTACGCTGTATTTTATCCAACAAATCACTGTTGATATAAACGTTCTCAACTAACAGCGCATCAAGCTCTTTAAGGAATTGAATGCCCGTCTCATGGACGTCGTCCTGCTTATCAACACCCGATACTCGCTGTCGTTCGGCAGCAGCCAGCACTGTCACTGGCTCGGCATGACGGCTGCTACGAATGGCATTGAGTAAGCGTGAAGGCAGAGCCGGCTTATTCAGCAATACCGTGTTGACATTGTTCGATTGCGCCCAAGAAGCCTGATAATCACTGTCGACAAGTACAATTGTGCTCGGCAAGGCTTGCAGCCTAGCCCACTTGAATACGGCCTCATCAGCCCGCAACAAAGCCTCATCTAGCAGCATTACATCAAAAGGCGGTGCCTGCCGCATCAATTCAATAGCTTGGGCAATGGCTGGCGCGGTACTAATCTGGCATCCCCATTCCTGCAGATAATAATGCAACACCGCACAGGACGTTGCATTGCCATCAACTATCAACACCCGCAGTCCGGTTTCGAGTTCGCCCCCGGCCTCATCGGCCTCATCGGCAGCCATGGCGATGGTGAAGTCAAAGCAACTGCCCTCGCCTAGCCGGCTGGACACATTAATGCCCCCGCCCATCAGGCCGACCAACTGCTGGCAAATTGCCAGCCCCAAACCGGCGCCGCCAAATTTACGTGAAATGGACTCGTCAGCTTGGGTAAACACCTGAAATAAATGTTCAATGGTATCGGTAGCAATGCCGATACCGGTATCCCGCACTGAAAAACGCACGGCATACCGGTCTTGCTGCTTGACCGCAGCGACGCTCAGATGAACCTCGCCCTGTTCGGTAAACTTGATGGCGTTGCCAACTAGATTAATCAAAACTTGCCGGATGCGTTGCGCATCGCCCAAAAGCCGTCGCGGCACGGTGCGTTGCAGTTGAATGAACAGCCCAATCTTTTTATGTTCGGCCGGACGCATAAAAAGGTCGGCAATATCTTGCAACAACTCCTCAATAACAAATTCATTATTTTCGAGACTGACTTTGCCCGCTTCCATTTTGGACAAGTCGAGAATATCGTTGATAATCAGCAACAAGGATTGCGAAGACCGCTGAATTTGACGCAGATAGCGTTTCTGCTGGTGATCGCCCGGGTTGGCGTCTTGGGCCAATTCGGCCAAACCGGTAATCGCATTCAACGGGGTGCGTATTTCATGGCTCATGTTGGCCAAAAATGCGCCTTTGGCATAATTGGCCTGTTCTGCCTGCTCTTTGGCGTCAATCAACTGGCGTTCCGCATTCTGCAGCTTATCCGCCGTCAACAACATTTGCCCGACCGTGGATTTGAACTCTTGAACCTTGAATACCGGTGTTTCCGGCTTAAAATTGCCGTCACCGATTTGAATGGCCATTTTTTGTATGCCCAGCAGCGGGTCTGAAATGTCGTGACTTAAACGCTTGGCGCGCTGGTACAAAAATCCAAAAAACAGCAAATAGAACAGGAACAGGCCACCGAGGAGATACCAGCCTAAACGGGTTAAACGCGCCGCCAACACTTTGGCTGGATGGAAGATTTCGTTTTCGGGCGCAAACACCACCAAACGCCAGCCGGTACTGGCCAAGGTCTTACTGGCCAACAAATAAGGCTCACTAAAATTAACCAGCGTGGCATTGTGCTGGGCTTGCGCTAAGGCTTCGCGCAACTGACGCATATCGGGACGATGATTGATATTAAAAGTATCAGGTTTGAACATTTCCTCGCGAATGGCCTGTTCGTAATGGTGGGTGGTCAGTTCATGTAAATTAAACAGTTTTTCCGCACGTTCCGGCAGTGCCAACAACATGCCGTTGTTACTGATTAACACCGCAAACCCCTGCCATGGAATTGGCAAAGCCAGCACCTGTTTGACAATCGCATCCAGGGTAATGTCAAGGCCGACCACGCCTTCCAAAAAATCGCCGTTATAAACCGGCGAAATCGATGACACCATCCAGCCTTGACCGGCTGGGTCTAAATAAGCATCTATCCACAGCGTCTTGCGCTGCGGGTTATGCCCGGCATCGGCCTCGTAATAAAAGTTATACGAAGGGATGTCCATCTTGGGCGCATATTGGCCCAACACATCAAAATACGGCCAAATTCTGTTCAACGAGTCGTGGCTGTTAAAATAAGCCTGCACCACCAGCGGATTGATGTCGACAATACGGCGTAAAGTCGGATCAAGGCGCGCAGTTTGGGCAATCTTGGCCTTATGGCTATCGTCAATTTTAACAAACCCGCTAAAAAATACCGCCGCACCGCCATCATTGACCCGCGAGTACAGCACGCCATCCTCATTCATCGCATAACGGCTTAACGGCTCAAGATTTTTTTCAGCCGGTCGTCGGAGTGCGTCCTGAGTTTCTTGCCTGAACAGTTCGGTCAGTTGCGAAACCCCCTCAAGTTGGTGTTCAATGACATCAGCATGATTGTCAACCAAACGCAACAGTTCATCACTGGCCAGGCTTTCAATGGCAGCAATCCTTTCGGTTTTCGACCATTCATGGGACAACATATACACGCCCAGCAACGCCAATTCAACAAACAACAACGGGATCAGTGCGGCCCGCACATAAGCGAGCCACACCCATTGATGCAAACTGACATCGTGTAGCCGCCGTATGGGGAAAACGTATTTTTTAAACATAACGGATACTTTAGAGCCGGTAAAAAGGTAGCTAACTATTGCGCGTCCAAAAAACTAAAATGTTCCATTTCAAAACATTGCGCGTGCAGCCTTCCAAGTTTTTAAAACCTGGAAGGCTTCTAATTGCGACATAGGCGTGGCGGGCGCTATGCTTGCTTACAACCGCTTCACGGCAAAGACGCACAGAATTATACGCAAAGCGCAGAAAGCCACGGCGTTTTAATGCCGATAAACTGATCATAGCGTTAATGGGCCGCCCTCTTTGTAATTAATGCCCAATCATTTATGATTGCCGCACTTTTAATATCATCCTCGCGTATCTAAATCCCACCATGCCACGTTTAGTTTTTTTGCCCACCCACGCCACCGAAGGCGGCAACCATCTTTCTGGATATTATGCCGATTTTGGCATGGCGATGATGCCAAAACCAAGCTGCGTAAAATCGAACTAAATTTATATGCCCCAACATAAGCACCGGCGCGGTTCTTTATTTTCAACCGCATCCTCAGTTTGGTTGTTACAGATAATAGGTTTGGCCACTGCCTACTTTATTACCGGCAAATTGGGCACGTTTTTGGCCATTCCACCCGGCTATGCCACCGCCATCTGGCCGCCGTCTGGCATTGCCTTGGCAGGCATTTTAATTTATGGCTACCACACTTGGCCGGGCATTTTGTTAGGCTCGTTTCTGGTTAATATTTCGACCACATTAGTTGCAGGCTCGCCATCAGAAACGCTCACCTCCATCATTATCACCCTGGCCATTAGTTGCGGAGCCAGTCTGCAAGCCGTGGTCGGTGCGTATTTGGTGCGCCGCTACGCCCGTTTTCCGAATATGCTGACCGGCGAAAAAGACATTTTTTTGTTCCTGCTCTTTGGCGGCATCATCAGCGCCTGGGTCAATCCGACCATTGCCGTGTCAACGCTAATGGCGACAGCGCGTATTCCGGCCACCAACTTTCTCGCCAATTGGGGCACTTGGTGGCTGGGCGATGTTTTAGGCATATTTATCTTTACCCCGCTGGTGCTGGTGTGGATGCTACGTCCTGGCGAACCCTGGCGTCATCGGCGCATGGCAGTGACCTTGCCGATTATGGCAACGTTTATGCTGACCACCGCCGCCGTGTTTTATGAGGCGCAAAATAACAATGCACGGTTAAAACTTGAGTTCCATCAACAAGCCGCCGAGTTGAGCGTTGCTGTGCAAAAATCGATTTCAACCCATATCAATGTATTGCGCTCGCTGGGCAGTTTTTACGCCGCTTCGGCGGTCGTTTCCCGGAAAGAATTTGAAATTTTTGTGGCTCATTCATTAGACAATTTCCAGGGCATTCAGGCGCTAAGCTGGAACCCGCGTATTTTGTCTGCCGAGCGCGCTGAGTTTGAACGCCTTATCCAAAGCGAAGGCTACCCCAATTTCCAGATTACTGAGCGCAATGCCGCCAAACAACTGGTACGCGCCCAAGACCGTGCGGACTATGTTGCCGTCGGCTTTATTGAACCTTATTCGGGTAACGAAAGTGCATTAGGTTTTGACGTCTATTCCGATAGCCTGCGCCGCGAGGCCATTGACCGGGCAAGGGATACTGGCGAAATCGCCACCACAGCACGGATTACACTGGTGCAAGAACGCGGCAATCAACAAGGCGCTATTGCTTTCATGCCCCTTTACCGCAAGGGTATGCCCCACACAACCTTGGAGCAACGGCGCAACACTATTGAGGCTTATGTCGTTGCCGTATTCCGGGGCGGCGACATTATCTCTGCTGCGGCTAAGGGCTTAGGCCGCCCCGGCCTGTCTTACCGGCTGATTGACGAAACCGCGCCAGTGGCTAAGCAATTAATTTTTACGAGTGGGTCAAAAGAACTCAAACCCTTCGTGCTGCAAGAAAAAGGGCTGTTTGGCAGGCAGCTTGCGCTATCACACAGTTTAAGCATCAACGTCGGCGGTCGGCATTGGCGCTTTGAGGTTGTGCCCACGCAAGATTATTTCGCCTACCATCACTCCAATAACGCTTGGCTGATTTTGTTGGTCGGCTTAATCCTGACCAGCATGGTGGCGACTTTTTCTATGGTGTCATCCGGTCGCGGCAGCGTGTTGCGGCACTTGGTTGAAGAACGCACCGCCGCGTTGACGCAAAGCGAACAGCGTTTTCGTATCGTGGCCGATGCCGCGCCGGTTCTTATTTGGTTGACCGGCACCGATAAACGCTATTTTTGGTTCAACCGGGTTTGGCTCGATTTCACCGGCTGTTCGATGGAACAGGCCTTAAATCAAGACTGGGCAGACAGCATACATGCTGATGATGTGCAACGCTGTTTGGCCACTTATGTCAGTCATTTTAACCGCCGCGAACCCTTCCAGATGCGCTACCGTTTGCGCCGCCATGATGGCGAATATCGCTGGATTACCAATCACGGTGTGCCACGCTTTGACAGCGACGCAACATTTACCGGCTATATCGGTTCCTGCATCGATATGACCGAACAAATCATGGCGCTGCATGAGGCCAGAAAAGCCAAAGAAGCCTTGGAAAATGTGCTGTCGGCGGCAACCGAAATCAGCATTATCGCAACCGACCCGGACGGCTTAATCACCATTTTTAATCGCGGCGCCGAACTGATGCTCGGCTATAGTGCCGGGGACATGATCGGCAAACAGACCCCGGCAATCATTCATCTGCCAGAAGAAATCGCAGCCCGCAGCCAGGAATTAAGTCTTGAATTAGACAAACCGGTTGCCGAGCTTAATGTCTTTTTTGTCAAAGCGGCTCAATTAGGCCAGGAAAAACGGGAATGGACTTATGTGCGCAAAGATCAATCAACCTTAACGGTGTCGCTTGCAGTAACCACTATCGTCGATGAAAATGGCAACATCACCGGCTATCTGGGTATCGCCGAAGATATTTCCGAACGCAAACAAAACGAAACACTGGTGTTGCAGGCAAAAAATCAGGCGGAAACACTGGCGCGTTCCAAGTCGGAATTCCTCGCCAATATGTCGCACGAAATCCGCACCCCGATGAACGCCATTATCGGGCTTTCGTATCTGGCGCTTAATAAAGACGTGCCGGACGAACTGCGCGATTATCTGGAAAAAATTAACAGCTCGTCTAACAGCTTGTTGAACATTCTTAATGACATCCTGGATTTCTCCAAACTTGAAGCCGGTCATTTAAGCATTGACCACAGCCACTTCGATCTTGACGAAACCCTCGATAATCTTAACAACTTGTTTGCTGACCATGCCGCCGAGAAGCAGCTGATTTTTAACATTGAAATAGCGCCCGATGTCCCCCGCCACCTGCTTGGCGACGCGCCCAGACTGCAACAAATTTTAATTAATTTGCTCGGCAATGCCATTAAGTTCACCGAACGGGGTGCGGTGACGCTGAAAATAAGCCTGCAACAGCTCTACCCGGCGCAAGCTAAGCTGTTATTTTGCGTCATTGATACCGGCATCGGCATGTCAGCGCATGACTGCAAAAAACTATTTCAACCGTTCAGCCAAGTAGACGGTTCCATCACCCGACGTTTTGGCGGCTCCGGCCTCGGACTTGCGATCAGCCACAATCTACTAAGCCTGATGGGCGGCACCTTTTCGGTCAAAAGCAGCCCCGGCGTAGGCAGCATTTTCAGTTTTGAACTGGCCTTTGGGCTGTCGCCGTCATCCAGCACACTGTCCTCTATGCCGACTCACTCACAGCAAAGGGATTTTGGCAAATTACTGGCCGGCACCCGGATTCTGGTGGTAGAAGACAACCTCACCAATCAGCAAGTCATCAGCGAATTTCTTAAACTATTGGGTATCAGCGTCGAACTCACTGATAATGGAACCAAGGTAATGGCATTATTGGACGCTAATACATTCGACGCCGTATTAATGGACATGCACATGCCCGAAATGGATGGCTTTGAAGCCACCAAACGGATCCGTAACCAGGCGCGTTTTGCCAATTTGCCGGTCATCGCGCTGACCGCTGGGGTTACCGAAGAAGAACGGGAACGCTGCATGGCTTTAGGCATGAATGACTTTATCGCCAAACCCATCAATCCCAAAAAACTTACGGCCACGCTAATACAATGGCTCAAACCTGATGATGCCACCCTTGCTAACGAAGCGTCCCCGATAAAACCGATAGACAGCGAAGCGGCCGCTACCAACCCGTTGCCGCTATTGGATATCAGCAATTTGTTATTAATGATTAATGACGATCACGCGTTGGCAACACGCCTGCTCGTTTCGTTCATAGACAACATGAAGCACTTACCCGCTAAGATTGAAACACTGATTGCTGCCGGAAATCTTAGCGCGGCCAGAGAACATCTGCACAAGATTAAGGGCGCCGCTGGCAATATCGGCGCAATAAGGCTTTATACCGCGTCGAAAGCACTCGAAGCGGAACTCAAAGCGCATCTGCCTGCGACCACGCTAAAGGACTTTTGCACAGCCTTTGAGCAAACCCTGTCCGCTATCGTAGCAAGGCAACAGCAAGCGGAACCGCTGACCGCACAGGGTAATGGCAATATCGAAGCTGTGCGCCAGATCGCAGCAGAGCTTGATGAGCGACTGAAAAAGAATGATTTTATTCCCGAAACCTTACTTAATACGCTCAAACCCTATTTATCGGCAGATCAGCTAGACTGGTTTACCCGCTTACAAAAACTGATAAACACCTTTCAATATGCCGAAGCGCACATGATTCTGCAACAACTTGAAGATTTACCTTCCACTCAGGAGCCACTGAATGACTAACCTCATCCCCTCCCCCATGATACTGATTGTCGATGACGTTCCGACCAATGTACAAATTCTTGCCGAGTCGCTCAATAGCCAGTACCAGATTAAAGTCGCCACTAACGGTATTGACGCCCTGGACATCGCACAACGCGAACAACCAGATTTGATTCTACTTGACGTGATGATGCCAGAGGTGGATGGCTATGAAGTCTGTCGACGGCTTAAGGATAGTTCGCGCACCCAAAAAATTGCGGTGATTTTTGTCACCGCCAAAAACACCGTAGACGACGAAGAATTGGGCTTAAATTTAGGCGCTGTCGACTATATTACCAAACCCTTCGTTATCCCAATCGCCAAGGCGCGTATCCGCAACCACATCCGCATCAAGCGCCAAGCGGACTTGCTGGAATCGCTATCGCTGCTTGACGGATTAACGCACATTTCCAACCGCCGCCGTTTTAATGAGTCCTTGGTAGTGGAGTGGAAGCGTTCAATCCGCGATAAAACACCGCTGTCATTAATCATTATCGGCATTGACCATTTCAAACGCTATAACGCGCATTATGGTTATGGTGCGGGCGATATCTGCTTACAACGCATTACTAGAGAGCTGTCCCAATATCTGGTTCGCCCCGGTGATTTACTCACCCGCTACAGCGGCGGGGAGTTTGCAGTTATTTTGCCGGACACACCTGAAAAAGGCGCCCTGCATGTCGCCGAACGCTTACGCGCACGTATTGAAAAAATCGGTTTGCCCCACGCCGCTTCGGAAACCAGCGCCGTTGTCACTGTCAGTATCGGCGTCGCCACCCAAGTCAAAATCCCCCAGTATTTTCTGCCACAAATGCTCAACGATGCCGCAGATAATGCGCTTAAAATGGCAAAAAAGATGGGGCGGAACAGGGTTTTCTCACATTAACCTGGAAAGCTGGGGGTGCGGCAAGATGCCCACGCCCCCAGGCTTCGGTTTAAGGTTACGGGTAAATGACTTTAGGCTGGAAATTGGCGGCCGGGTATTGGGGATCGAACTCGGCTTTCTTTTCGGCGGCTTTTTCGGGGCTGCATTTTGCGGATGAGGATTTAATTGAATCTTGGTCAAGGTAAATGACTTTAGGCTGGAAATTGGCAGCGGGGTATTGCGCGTCGCTTTCAGCGGCGGCAGATAATGACGTTAAGCTGATAACAGTGGCCGCCAGTCCTAAGATAATTATTTTTTTCATAAATGTTTAACCTTGGGTTAGTGATAAAAACGGTGCGTAGTATGATTTTACAGGCCTGTGAGGGCTTGACGGGCAAAAAGTATCGGCCATTTCGGCCTAATCCGCAACTGTTTTGAAAGCCGCTTATAAAAGCTGTTTTATCGCGGGATGATGTTGCAGTAATTGCTGGCGGAAGGCTTCAATCGCCTGCTCATTATGGCGCTGGTCGCGGGCGATAGGCACGCTGATTTCGCTGACCACCTGCATCGGCGAGGCCGATAAAAAAATCAGCCGGTCAGCCAGCGCAATGGCTTCGCGCAGGTCATGGGTGACAAATAACACGGTGTGCGGGCGTTGCAGCCATAATTTCAATAACAGCTCCCTGACTTGCCGGGCCGTCGGCGCATCCAGCGACACAAACGGCTCATCCATCAGCAACACTTCAGGATCAATGGCAAAGGCGCGGATAATGGCGACCCGGCGGCTCATGCCCAAGGACAGCCGTTCAGGATAACTGTGTTGGGCTTGGGTCAGTTGCATCAGCTCAAGCAAGTCATCAATGACGGCCGCATCGACAGTGGCATCGAGCGCTAGCTCAATATTTTCCCTGACCGTGCGCCAGGGCAATAGGCGCGGGTTCTGGAAAATGTAGCCGATTTTGGGCTGCGTGTGTTGCTCGCCAACCAGAATATCGCCGTCGTAATCCTCATCCAGACCGGAAATGATATTCAGCAGCGTGGTTTTGCCGCAGCCGGATGGGCCGACCAGGCAAATAAACTCGTTGGAATGCAGCGACAGCTTGAGCTTGCTGATGCTGGGCGTGGCCGCTGTCGGGTAGAGTTTGCGTTGGATATTGATGTGGATGTCGGTCATCTTCGCCACCGTAGGGCTTTTTTGTCCAGCGGTTTTAATATCAGCAACTCTATCAGCTGGATGACGCCAACAAAGGCGATGGTATAAGCCAAAATGGCGGCGACATCAAACAGCTGAAAGAACAAATGCAGCTGGTAGCCCATGCCGTTGCTACGGCCTAAAAGTTCGACCACGAGGATTATTTTCCAAATTAAGGCCAGGCCGGAACGGGTTGCGCCCATCACGAACGGATGCAGTTGCGGCCAGATCACATGAACCAGGGTCTTGCGTTTGCCGAAACGGTAACAACGCGCCATCTCCAGCAAATCTTGATCCAGTGTGCGTGTGCCTTCGCGGATGGTGACGATGACATTGGGCAGTTTGTTGATGACCACCGCCAGTATCGCCGCCGATTCAATCAGGCCGAACCAGACGTAACACAGGATAATGGCGACCAGCGCCGGGATATTGAGAAAAACTACCAGCCAGTTGTCGAAAAAGGCATCGAGTTTTTTATGGCGCCCCAGCACGATGCCAATGGCGCAACCGAGCAACATGGCAATGGCAAAACTGACTATCAGCCGCAACAAGGTCACGCCCAAATGATAAGGCAATTGCCCGGACACACAGGCTTGCCAAAAAACCTTGGCGACCGCTTCGGGCGTCGGCAAGGTGTTGCTGTTTAAATAGACCGCCAAGCCCTGCCAGAGCGCCAAAAAAAACAGCGCGGACAGGGTGGGCAAACATTTATTAAGTGTCATTACTCAGTAGTAAACGCCATTATTCGGCTGACCAAAAGGTACCTGGCTCCAGGTTTTCCGATTGCCCGGTGAGCTGGTTATTGCTGAATTTGCGTAATAGCGTATAAATCCGTCCCGCCGCCTGCTGCTCGGCTTCGCCCCACTGCCCAATGCTGCCTTGGCAATAACGTTGGCGCAATATGGCCAAGGTGGCGGCGTCATCAACTTTAGTTAACGGGATGATTTTTTGCCAGGCGGCATCTTCTGTACACAACTGATTTTTAGCCTGTTTGCTGGCGTTAAAAAAACTATTGAGTGCCTGCTTATGCGCGTCGGCCCAGCTTTGTTTAAACACATAGCCCAGACTTGGCACATTTTCTTCAATGCCCAAGCCTTTTAAAATGGCTTTGCCGTCGAACAACTGACGGTAACCTTCAGCTTCAAGCCGGGCGGCAAAGTGCCAGTAATTAAGCGCCGCATCGACGCGGTTCTGTTTAAGCTGTTCATTAATCAGCGGCGGCGCGCCGAAAACCTTGTCCACCGACGCATTCAAATCCAGCTGTTGTTGGCTGGCCAAGGCCTGTAGCAACAGCCAATTTTTATCCAGCTCGCCGCCGGCAATGCCTAGGCGCTTGCCGTTGAGGTCTTTTAGGCTCTGAATCGGGCTGTCTTTTGCCACCATCAACGCGCCCGACGTGGTTGAATACGGGTAAAAAGTGAAATCGGAACCGGTCGCGCGTAGTCTGGACACCCAAATCCAGTCAGACACAATCATATCAACCGCGCCGGATTGCAAGGCGATCTTGCCCGCTTCGGCATTGGCCAAGTGCTGTATGTCCAGTTGAAAATCGGCTTGGGGATTAGCCTGCAACGCGGCCAGTTCCCAATCAACCGTGCCAAAAGCTTGGGTGCCAATACGAATAATGGTTTTTTCTGCGGCCGCACTGTGACCCGATGCCAGCAGGCAGAGACTGATAAAAAAGGCATGAAATTTCATAAAAAGCGCTCCCGGTGGCTCAAGTGAAAGCGGCCTATTCTATCTGCACACCGTGCCGGGGGCGAGGATTTTAAGGTTCAAAGCGCCTTGAACCCTTCACCTTTCCCAGCTTTTAACTATCCTTATAAGCCTTCCTGCTTTATTTATAGTTGCGTTATGACTCGATTAAACACCTCCATCACTGCCAGCTACCGTTATTTTTTGCTTCGGGGGGCTTTGCTCGGCGCGATGGTGTTGTTTTCCGGCTGCGCCAGTGGGCCGGAAACCAAACCTGTAGCGGGGCATTCGCCGATAGTCGGTTATGCCTTGAGCCTGCAGGGTGCGCCTTATCGTTACGGCAAAAGTTCGCCTGCGGAAGGTTTCGATTGCAGCGGTTTTGTTAAGCATGTTTACGAACGCCACGGCGTTGCCTTGCCGCGCACAACGCGGGCCATGGCGCAATCACTTGCGCCTGTACCCAAACATAAGCTCCATCCCGGCGATTTGGTTTTCTTTGATATTAATGGCAAGCCGTTTTCCCATGTCGGCATTTATATTAATGGTGACAATTTTATCCACGCGCCTAGCCAGCGCACCGGAAAAGTGCGGGTGTCCAGCCTTAAAAATCGCTATTGGGGTGAGCGTTTCAGTTGTGTGCGGCGGCCATCATCGCAATAATGCAACGCCCTTAGTTGACGAACAAAATGGGCGGCGCCATTCGAGCGTCTTTAATAGTGTGGTAACATTGCTGCCTTGGATTTTTTATATTGCCTCCTAATGACCCATCCGCCTGCTCCCGCCCAATTAATTGACCGCTTCGGTAGAAGCGTTGATTATTTAAGAATTTCCATCACCGACCGCTGCGATTTCCGTTGCCTGTATTGCATGGCTGAAGACATGACTTTCTTGCCGCGCGCGCAGGTTTTGACGCTGGAAGAAATTTATACGCTGGCACAAGCTTTCGCCGAATTGGGCGTGAAAAAAATCAGGATCACTGGCGGCGAGCCTTTGGTCAGGAAAGGTGCGCTGGGTTTGCTGCAAAATATCGGCGCTATCGAAAGCCTGGATGAGCTGGTAATAACAACCAACGGCTCGCAACTGGAAACGATGGCGGCAGCATTAAAACAGGCGGGCGTTAAGCGCATTAACATCAGCCTGGATACGCTGGATACCGACAAATTTAAGGCGATTACCCGAACCGGCGATTTGCAGCAAGTGTTAAGAGGCATTCAGGCCAGTAAGGCGGCGGGCTTTGAACGGATAAAAATCAACGCGGTCATCCTTAAGGACAGGAACCATCTCGAAGTGAACGGACTGGTGCAGTTTGCGGTCGATAACGGCATCGACATCAGTTTTATCGAGGAAATGCCGCTGGGTGTGGTCAGCCAGCATGACCGGGCGGAGGCTTATTATTCCAGCGATTTAATCAAGGCCGATTTGGCGGAGAATTTTACCTTGGTCGCCACGCCGGAAAAAACCGGCGGGCCGTCGAATTATTTTAAGGTGGCGGGCACAGCAACCCGCGTCGGTTTTATTTCTCCGCACAGCGAAAATTTTTGCAGCACTTGCAACCGGGTGCGTTTGACCGTCGAAGGACGCTTGCTGTTGTGCCTGGGCAATGAGCATTCGGTGGATTTGAAACAAGTCATCAGAAACCACCCCGGCGATAGCGCCGTGCTGAAACAGGCCATTATTGACGCCATGCTCATTAAGCCGGAAAAACACGAATTTAATATCAATGAGCAGCCGGTCATCTTGCGTTATATGAGCATGACTGGAGGCTAACTATATGCACTCGTCTTTAATATGGAACACGGATGGCACCGATTAGACTGATCGCCACGGATTTTTCGTAACCTAGTACTCAGTCAACATTAATATGTCGTGTAAAAATCGTTTAGCTCAGTGTAAATCCGCTCATCCTTCGACAAGCTCAGGACGAACGGATTTACTTTTACCTGTCAAAATAGGATGGACTGAGTACTAGCCCAAAACATTACCCGTTCAAAGCCAGCTTTGAACTCCAGATATCTGAACCTTTCACTTGAGATTTAAACAATGTCTTTCGCTCAACTCGGTTTAACCGAGGAACTCCTTAAAGCCGTAGCCGATCAAGGCTATACCCTCCCGACGCCGGTACAACAACAAGCCATCCCTTTGATTCTTGAAGGCCGCGATGTGCTGGCCGGTGCGCAAACCGGTACCGGTAAAACCGCCAGCTTTACCTTGCCCTTGTTACAAAAATTGGCGGAAACCCACGACCCGCACCAAAAACCGCACCGCGTCCGTGCGCTGATTCTGGTGCCGACCCGCGAACTGGCGGCGCAGGTCTATGAGAGCGTCAAAACCTACGGCGCGCATTTGCCGCTGCATGTGGAATTGGTGGTCGGCGGCGCCAGCATCGGCATCCAGACCCGGCAGTTGCGCCGAGGCTGCGACATCGTGGTGGCGACGCCGGGACGGATAATCGACCATGTTCAGCAGCGCAATATCAATTTGGCCAACGTCGAAATACTGGTGCTGGACGAGGCCGATCGTATGCTCGACATGGGCTTTTTGCCCGATATTAAACAGCTGATGGCCTTGATTCCAAAGAAGCGGCAGAGTTTGTTGTTTTCCGCCACGGTACCGAATGCAATCAAAACACTGGCGGCACAGTTGTTGAACAATCCGGTCGAAGTTGAAGTGGCTAAGCAAAACGCTACCGCCGACAATGTGTCGGAGCGCGTTTACGGCATTGGCCGCGAATACAAGCGCGAATTGCTGTCTTACCTAATCGGCAGCAATAACTGGAAACAGGTGCTGGTTTTTGTGCGCACCAAACACGGCGCCGACCGTCTGGAAAAACAGTTGATTGAAGACGGCATCCGCACCGCTGCGCTGCATGGCGACAAAACCCAAGGTGCGCGCAACAAGGCGCTGGAACAGTTTAAAAGCGGCAAGGTAACGGTGTTGGTGGCAACCGACATTGCCGCACGCGGTCTGGATATTGACGATCTGCCGCACGTGGTAAATTTTGATGTCCCGCAAGTGCCGGAAGATTACATTCACCGCATTGGCCGCACCGGACGCGCCGGTTTAAGCGGCGTGGCCTTGTCGCTGGTGTGCCCCGAAGAAGCCTGGATGCTGGTGGAAATTGAGAAGTTGCTAAAACGGCAAATCCCGCGTGTGGCTGACACCGGTTATGAACCGGTTTCATTGAAGGTGATGGATGCGCCGAAAAAGAACGTACCCAACAAAACCACCGGCAAAATAGATAGGCGTCACACCAAAAAACCGGTGCGCGGTAAATCGACTGTGCGCGGCGAAAAACAGCCGGATAACAAGCGCAGCAATGCCCGTGGCAAAGGACGCTCAGGTTCAAGAAGCCGGGCTTAGGCGTCGCTCCCACTGTATTTGTCTTTATCTATCATTATGCAAACCATTGACATCCCCCTCTGGCCTTATGTTTACGGGCAGCCTTCCGGTTCCGGTAAAATCCGCAGTGTAGCCGAGGACTTTAGCGTCAAAGAAAATCTGTCTTTCGAGCCTTCAGGCGCAGGCGAGCATATTTTTTTACAGATAGAAAAGACAGGCGAAAACACCGAGTTTGTCGCCAGACAATTAGCCCGGTTTGCCAATGTCCGCCAGCGCGACGTCAGTTATGCGGGCTTAAAAGACCGTCATGCGGTCACTTGCCAATGGTTTAGCGTTTGGTTGCCGGGAAAGGCCGATCCCGATTGGACTCAATTTGAAACGGACGCGATTAAGGTGTTGCAGATTGCGCGTCATGCCCGAAAACTCAAGCGCGGCGTGTTGTCAGGCAACAGCTTTAAGCTGCTTATCCGCGATTGGCAGGGCGATAAAGAAAAGACCGTGCAGCAGTTGGAACAGATTAAAGCCCACGGCATCGCCAATTATTTCGGCCCGCAACGCTTTGGTAACCAAGGTCAAAACGTCAGCAAGGCGTTGGCAATGTTTGATGGCGCCAAAGTGGGACGGGAACAGCGCAGTATTTATTTGTCGGCGGCTCGGTCGTATCTGTTCAATCAGATTTTAGCCAGCCGCATCGCGCAACATAACTGGAATCAGCCGCTTGCCGGTGATGTTTATCAATTCGACTTGTCGCACAGCTGCTTTCACTCGGAACACGCGGACGCCGAAATCATCCGGCGGCTGGCGCTAAAAGAAATCCATCCCACCGGCGTTTTGTGGGGCCAAGGGGCGTCCGATGTGTCCGCCGATGCGCTGGCGCTTGAGCTGGCGGTGATCAATGCGCATGAGCCATTGGCCCAGGGCTTGATAGCAAGTGGCGTTGACCGCGACCGGCGCGCATTGCGGGTTAATGTGCAGGATTTGTCTTGGCAATTCATTGACGGCAGTATGCTGGAACTTGGCTTTACGCTTCCGGCGGGGAGCTATGCGACATCGGTGTTGCGGGAACTTATCGGATGAAAACCGATACCTTGTTTTATCGCTTGTTTCAGCGTTGGCCGAAATTGGCGCTGGAATTGGTGGGCTTGGATTATCGCAGTGAAAGTTACCGCTTTAGTTCCGAAGAAATAAAGCAGACCGCTTTTCGGCTGGATGGCGTGTTCACGCCAATAGACGGTCATTCAGAGCAGCCGTTGATCTTCGTCGAAGTCCAATATCAGCCCGATGATGATTTTTATGGCCGGTTTTTTAGCGAAATAACCTTGTATTTGCGTCTGCATAAACCGAGCCACCCGTGGCTGGCATTGGTCATCTATCCGACACGCGGCATTGAAAAATCAGCCAGCCTGGCTTTTCAGCCGTTCATGGCTTTACCGCAACTGCGTAGAGTTTATCTGGAGGATTACGTCGATCGTCAAAAGCTTACGCCGCCCCTTGAATTAATTCGATTGATTGCCAGCCATAAACAACAGACAATGACCTTAGCCCGCGAACTGCTTGTACGTCGGGATGAATTCGGCGTCGATGGGCTGGATTTTATTGAGACGATTTTGGTGTACAAATTACCCCGATTGAGCCGGGAGGAGATTAAATCTATGTTAGGTTTAAATGAGATAGAACTAAAACAGACACGTTTTTATCAAGAAGTTATTGAAGAGGGGCGGCAAGAAGGCAGGCATGAAGGCCGACAAGAAGGCGAGCAAATTTTGCTGCAGCGTATGCTGACCCGACGTTTTGGCAAGATGCCTGAGTGGGCCGAGGTGCGTTTGCAACAAGCGAGCCCCGAACAGCTTGAACAATGGGCCGACCTGTTGCTGGATGCGCCAACTTTAGATGCCGTGCTCAAAGGCTAAGCCGTGCCCAGAAAATCGGTTAAGCAAAGGAACTGATATGCTAAAACAAACGCCGCTGTACCCACTTCATCTTGAGCTGGGCGCAAAAATGGTGCCTTATGCCGGTTATTCGATGCCGTTGCACTACGCTAAAGGCACATTGCACGAACATGTGCATTGCCGCAGCCAAGCCGGTTTTTTCGACATTTCCCACATGGGGCTGTGCTTGGTTTTGGGCGACGACGCTGCTCATGGGCTTGAACAACTGACGCCTTGCGACGTTTCCGGACTCAAACCCGGTGAGCAACGATACACAGTACTGACCAACAGCGATGGCGGCATTATCGATGACATCATCATTATCCGCCTCGATTCGGGGTTGCTGGTTGTGATCAACGCCGCCTGCAAGGATAAGGATAAGGATTACCTGTACCGGCATTTATCCACCCGGTGTTGCGTTAACCTGCTAACCGGACTGTCTTTATTCGCCCTGCAAGGCCCCGCTGCGGCACAGGTTATGGAAAGGTTTTCCACGCAAGCCGCTAAACTGTACTTTATGCAAGCCTGCGGCACCTATATCAACGGCATAAAATGCAACGTCAGCCGCAGCGGCTACACCGGCGAAGACGGCTTTGAAATCATGGTAGCAAATCAGGATGCCGAAGAGCTTGCCCGCGTATTGCTGGGCGAAGAAGAAGTTGAGCCTATTGGCTTGGCAGCTAGAGATACCTTGCGTTTGGAAGCGGGTTTATGCCTGTACGGACATGAACTGAGCGAATCGATTACGCCGATAGAGGCCGGCCTTCAATGGCTGTTTAAAAAGAGCCATAACCCCGCCTTGAAATTGGCCCAAAACAAATTTCCCGGTGCCGCCAAAATCCTGGCCCAGTTGCAGCAGGGTTCGGACATCATCCGTACCGGTTTATTGGTCAACGGCAAAATCCCGGTACGCGAAGACGCTGAACTTTATGACGGCAATGATGCTGTTGCCGGACACGTCACCAGCGGCAATTTCTCCCCAAGCCTCGGGCAACCGGTTGCAATGGCCTTGCTAAACCGAAATGCCGCCAATATAGGCAATACGTTATACGCCAAAGTACGCGCCCATCGGATCGAAATGACCGTGACACACCTGCCTTTTGTTCCCCACCGCTATTTTAGGTAGACATCTGTTTCCGGGTTAGACCTTCCAGGTTTTTAAAACCTGGAAGGTCTGGCTATCGGTATCCCCGGCGAACAACCGACAAACGGCTAGGCTGTAATAAGCCGGAATCCATGCTTCAAGACGGCCAACCTTCATGGTCAACATAAATGGCATTTTTCCATCAATCAAAAACCGCCGCCTCAAAATTCTTGGCGGCCTTTAATTGCTTCAAAACGGCTTTATTGCTGACCGCGCCAAAGCGTGTGCCGGACAGATTGGCGCCAGTAAAATCGGCGTCTTCCAACTTGCTTTCGGATAAATCCGCCCCTGACAAATCGGCCCCGGCCAACGTCGCCCCGGACAAATCAACGCCAAACAACACGGTATTTTTCAGCACACTGCCAGACAGATTGGCATGGCGTATCAGCGCCCGATTGAGATTGGCATCGGTCAGATTGGCGCCGGTTAAATTGACATTATTCAAACTGACCCGCATTAAGCCCATCGGCTGATTTTTCATATCCACGCCCCAATTGGCATGGGACAAATCGGCGTAGCTCAGGTTGGAGCGGTCCAGGTTGGCAATAAAGCGGCTGCCGGTCAAATTAGCCTTGCTTAAATCAGAGCCACCCATGTGGACGCCGAAAATACTGGTATTGGACAAATTGGCGCCGGACAGGTTGATTTTCGACATCACCGTTAAATCCAGGTTCAGGCCGGACAAATCGCTGTCGCTTAAATTGGCGTTTCGCAAATCCGCGCCCCACAAATCGGCCTGTTTAAAATCCAAACCGGACAAATCCAAACCGGTCAAATCCAGACGCCGCAACTGTGCCGGGTGGCTGTCATCGGCTTTAGCCAGCAGTTGTTGCACGGCAGGGCGGTCAAGCTCGGCGGCCGATGCCGATAAACAAAATAAGGCGGCTAACGCATAAATAGATCTTTTCATTGGTATATCCCCTGTTAATTCGGCACTGTAGGTAGCCATTCATCAAGCAGTACATCAGCAATCGGCCACGGACACGTTTCAGGAAGCGGCAATATCTGTTTCATAAGTGTGCATCGTCATACCCTCCTCCTAATTAAGCAATTTTCAATTTTACACTACCACTTTAAAAAATCCTCTGCCATGCTGTTTTTTATCACTATTTATATCCGCACATGATGGCCAACAACCTGCCCTTTAAATTTTTTGTCAAAATTTATGCCATTCCAGCTTGTGTTATCAAATCGATTCAACGATAATAGCCGTCCTTTAGCCAGTACGGCTAATGTTTTATGGTAATCGTGTCGGTCCTCCCGCAACGATACGCTGTGAACCCCGCCAGGCCCGGAAGGGAGCAACGGTAACAGCAGATTCGTGTGCCGGGATGTGGCTGGCACGATTGCCGCCCAACTCATATTGACCTTTCTTTCGAGCCTGCCATGAATTATCAGGTTCTTGCCAGAAAATGGCGTCCCCATAATTTCACAGAAGTCGTCGGACAAGAGCATGTCGTCAAATCGTTAATGAACGCTTTGCAACATGACCGCCTTCATCACGCCTATTTGTTTACCGGAACACGCGGCGTCGGCAAAACCACCATTGCCCGCATCTTAGCCAAAGCCATCAATTGCGAAAATCTCCAGGATTTTAATCCCTGCGGCGAATGTAGCGTATGCCGTGATCTTGATGAAGGACGCTTTCTGGATTTAATCGAAGTCGATGCCGCATCGCGCACCAAGGTCGAAGACACCCGCGACCTGCTCGACAACGTGCAATATGCGCCCAATCATGGCCGCTATAAGGTCTATCTAATCGACGAAGTGCACATGCTGTCCGGGCACAGTTTCAACGCTTTGCTGAAAACACTGGAAGAGCCGCCGCCGCATGTCAAATTTCTGCTAGCGACCACAGACCCCCACAAAATCCCCGTCACCGTCTTGTCCCGCTGTTTGCAGTTCAATCTTAAACGCTTGCTGCCCGGCCAGATTTTCACCCAGATGACATTCATCCTTGAACAGGAAGGCATTGAAGCTGAATCCGCCGCGTTAAAATTACTGTCCCGCGCCGCCGATGGCAGTATGCGCGACGGCTTAAGCCTGCTCGACCAAGCCATCGTTTACGGCAACGGCAAGGTCAGCGCCGAAGATGTCAACGCCATGCTGGGCACGGTGGCGCAACAACCGGTTGATGACCTATTAACGGCGCTGGCCGAGGGCAATGCCACGGCAATACTCGACACCATCAACGAAATAGCCAATTTAACGCCGGACTTTAGCGATGTGCTGCCGCAGATTTTGCAAGTCCTGCATCGCATTGCCCTGTTGCAACAGATACCGGATGCCATTGATCACGATTTCGATGTCGACATGGTTGCGGCATTGGCGGCTAAATTCAGCCCCGAAGACGTGCAGCTGTATTACCAAATAGGCCTACTAGGACAACGCGACCTGGATTTGGCGCCCGATCCGCGCAGCGGTTTTGAGATGGTTATGCTGCGGATGCTGACTTTCAGGCCGGCAGGCACGGTTACAGCGCCGGTTAAACCTGCTCAGCCTCGGCAGCCAGTCAGTAAATCTGAGTCACAACCAAAAATAACAGCCCCCCCCGCTGTTGTTGCCGAAACAAGCCCACCGGAAAGCGGCGCACAAAACCACGACAATAACTGGATGGACATAATTACCACCATGAAAATCAGCGGTTTAACCCGCGAATTGGCGCACAATTGTGTGCTGGAAAGTATTGACGACCATACCTGTACCTTAATATTGGATCCGGGTCATAAACAACTGCGCAGCAGCCGCACCGAAGCCAACTTACAAAAAGCATTGCAAGCTTATCGCAAAGCACCGTTAAAATTAGTCATCAACGCCGAAAAGACCACGACTGCCACGCCTGCCGTACAATTGACCAAGGCGCGTGAAGACAGACAACAGGCAGCCGTTGACGCCATCAATACAGACGAAAACGTACTGGCTTTAAAAGAACACTTAGGCGCCAGAATCATGCCTGGCACCCTAGAACCGATTTAACGAAAACGGAGAAAACAAATGAAAAACGCACTTGGCAACATTATGCAGCAAGCGCAGAAAATGCAGGAAGACTTCAAAAAAGCGCAGGAAGAGCTTGATGCCATGCAAATCATGGGCGAATCCGGCGGCGGCTTAGTCACTATCCTGATGACCGGCAAACGCGAAGCCAGAAAGGTGACTATCGACCCTTCCCTGCTGGCCGAAGACAAGGATATGCTCGAAGATTTGGTTGCAGCGGCAATCAATGATGCGGTCAATAAAGTCGCAAAAATGAAGAAAGAAAAAATGACCGATGTCACCGCCGGAATGCCGTTGCCCCCCGGATTCCAACTGCCGTTTTAACATGAAAAAACCGGGCTTATTAGGGCAGTTAATCCAGAACTTATGCTGTTTGCCCGGCGTCGGCCCTAAAACCGCCCAGCGCATGGCCTTCCATCTGCTCCAGCGTGACCGCAACGGCGCCACCGCGCTGGCGCAAACACTGTTGCAAGCATTGGAAAAATTGGGTCATTGCCGACAATGCCGCACCTTGACCGAAGGCGATTTGTGCGAAATCTGCGCCGACAGCTCAAGAAATGATGCCGCACTGTGTATTGTAGAAAGCCCGTCCGATGCCTGGATTATCGATCAGGCCACCGCATTCAAAGGCCGCTATTTTGTGCTGCATGGCCGCTTATCGCCGCTGGACGGCGTAGGCCCCGATGAGCTCGGTTTGGGGCAGCTGGAACGCCAACTGGCAAGCGGCAATATTAAGGAACTGATTTTGGCGACCAATTCCACAGTCGAAGGCGAGGCGACCGCCTATTTTATCGGCGAACTGGCGAAAAAACACCAGGTTTCGGCCAGCCGGATTGCCCACGGCGTGCCCATGGGCGGCGAACTGGAATACACCGACAGCGGCACTTTAGCGCACGCCTTTAATGGCCGCACGGAACTATAGTTCTACCAACCCAACAAGGTGAAAGCGATGACTGATTGTTTATTTTGCAAAATGGTTGCCGGTGACATTAAACCGGACGTAGTTTTTGAAGATGAAAACGTACTGGCTTTCAGGGATATTAATCCCCAAGCGCCCGTGCATATCCTGATTATCCCCAAGCGCCACATTGCCACCCTAAATGACCTGGACGATGCCTTGCTTGGAGGCCATCTGCTACAAACAGCGGCCAAGCTGGCGCAACAGGAAGGCTTGTCGGACGCAGGTTACCGAACCGTATTTAACTGTAATAAACACGGCGGACAGGAAGTTTACCATCTGCACCTGCACCTGCTGGGCGGACGGCAAATGCTGTGGCCGCCCGGATAAATGATAGCGTCACATAAACTTGGCGTTCAATCGCCCGATGCTTTCTGCTAAAATTAAACCTCAAATCAAAATCAACTTTCCTGGAAATAATTATGGCTTTTGTAGTCACCGAAAACTGTATCAAATGCAAATTTACCGATTGTGTCGATGTATGTCCTGTAGATTGCTTTCATGAAGGCCCCAATTTTCTGGTCATCGATCCGGATGAGTGTATTGATTGCACCTTATGCGAACCCGAATGCCCTGCCAACGCCATCTTTGCCGAAGACGAATTGCCTGAAGGCCAAGAGATATTCATCGAATTAAATGCCGAATTATCCAAACAATGGCCGATCATCACCGACGTGAAACCGGCTTCAGCTGATGCTGACGAGTGGAACGGCAAAGAAGGCAAGCTCAAACTATTGGAAAGATAAGCACCTCAGATTAATCTGCAGCCACATCTTTGTATGATGAAAGAATAATCTCTGATGATTGTGACCAGCAGAAAAAAATAGGATCCACGAAAAACACAAAAGGCACAAAAAAAAAGCAGTAAAAATAGTGTGTCGCCCATAGGCATTTAGCTTTGGTTTTTGTGTTTTTTGTGGGCAATTATTTTCAGAAAACCGCCTTATAGCCTCATGCCTGATTCGGGGAATAAATAACCTCCCCGCCCTCCGTGCCTAAACGCACAAACAGCTTGGACGCCACCCCGTTTGGGCGCGGCCATCCGAACGCAATTGTAAGCCCCTGCATTGCCTAAGAATCTGTAAAAAATCTTGTTTTATAGCATTTCAGTGCTAAAACAAAAACTAACTGCCGCACCTTTACTTGACCCACAAAATACTATATCTTGTGCCTCTATAAAAAATAGGCACTATATATAGATTATTTTTTAATCAGTTTGCCTTTTACATTTCCACCACTAACAGAGACCCCCCCATGTCGGCAAAGCTACATGTCATCCCCAACGCTGTCACCGAAATACCCTTTCAAGATGCTTCAATGGACATTTGGGACACCAAATATCGTTTAAAAACGAAAGATGGCGACGCCATCGATGGCTCCATTGATGAAACTTATCAACGCGTTGCCAGAGCACTTGCCGACGTGGAAAAAGGCAAAACCCGGCAGGAGCAATGTTACAAAGACTTTCTATGGGCATTGCGTCAGGGCGTTATTCCGGCCGGGCGCATTACCTCCAATGCCGGCGCGCTGGAACACAAACCGGCTACTTCGACGATTAACTGCACCGTATCCGGCACCATCGCCGATTCGATGGATGATATTTTGCATAAAGTCCATGAGGCAGGATTGACATTAAAAGCGGGCTGCGTCGCACCTAATACTCTGGTATGCACTGAACACGGCTACGTTACAGCAGAACGCGCCGTCACTGAACAGCACCAACACATTCTCAGTTATGACCGCGAGTCGCGCTGTTTTGAAATGCGCCCGATTCTAAAACACATGACTACCCTAGTACCTGGCGATGAAAACATCGAAATAGGTTCCCATTTGGGTACGCTGACCACATCAATCAAACATCCTGTGTTGGTTTATAGGGATGAGAAACTACAGTATGTGCGCGCCGATGACGTGACCCAACATGACGCCTTGGTTCATTACCAACTGCCTTGGCAAGCCGATAAAAAGTCAGCATTAAACGCCTGGTTTGCCGGCGCACATCTAGGTGACGGATCGGCTTATGAAAAACACATCAATTACGCCGCTACACGTGAGCAATGGAAGACTAAAGCAAATGCCTATGGCAGACGCCTGATTTTTAAAATTCGCGCTGCCGAACGTGAAGTCGTTGAGCGTTATGCACTGTTTTTTCAACAGTTTTGTGATTGCCAGGCTAAGGTCATAGCGGCCGTTACGTCTAACAATACCCCGGTCTGGGATTTCACTGTGGCCAGCTTTGAAGCCAATGCGGCAAGTGAATTATTTGATCACCAAACCGGAAAAAAGAGCCACACGCTAAAAGTGCCGCAATGGATAAAACAGTCGCCAGACCGCCATTTTTTACCCTTTCTGGCCGGTCTTATTGACACCGACGGCACTGTGTCTACAGAACGCGGCAGCGCTATTTTAAGCTGTCAAAGTGCAGCTTTTGCCGATGAAATTCAGAGCCTATTGGCTTTATTTGGCGTCCATGGCGCGATAACCGCAAGAAAGCAACGGTCGCATGAATATAATGGCAAGCTCATTCATGATCAGGGCGGCTACAGCATCAAAATATCCGACTCAGCATTTTTACTCAAGTTGTGCGCCTTTATGGCGGACAGCGGTAAAAAAAATCGCATTAAGGATCATAAATCCCAGTCCGGGCAATACGATCATTATCTGATGAGTTCGGCCTTACAGCAGGCACTTGAAGCCAATCAATCCGAACTAAGCCATCTTGAAAAACAGACATTGGGGTTTTATCACGGCAAACATAAGCAAGTAAGCGTTAGCCGAATCTATCTCGATAAATGGGCTGAAAAATTCCCCCACTTGCATGACCAGATCAACTTTGTGCGTCAACTGCGTCCGGTAAAAAGCATTAAGCGCAATTTGGATATCGGCGAGACTTTTTATGATTTTACTGTTGATAAACATAACAATTATTTAGCCGGTAATAATGGCTTAGCCGTTATCCATAACTGCGGCATCGGCTATGAATTTTCAACCTTGCGCCCCAAAAATGCCTATGTCTCCGGTGCCGGTGCTTACACCTCAGGCCCACTGTCGTTCATGGATATTTACGACAAAATGTGTTTCACCGTATCGTCAGCGGGCGGCAGACGCGGCGCGCAAATGGCGACCTTTGATATTGGCCATCCCGATGTCGTCGAATTTATCCGCGCCAAACGCGAAGACGGCCGGTTGCGCCAGTTCAACTTGTCGCTGTTGATTACGTCTGAGTTTGTCGAAGCGGTCAAAAATGACCTGCCGTGGTCACTGTCATTTCCTGTCACCGAAAAAGAAGTCCGGGTTGATAACCTCGACTTGACCGACAACACGCTGATTATTTGGCGCGACCTGCCCTACATAGACGGCTACATCCTTGACGAAGACGGCAAAGTTGCCTGTAAAATCAGCAAAACCATGCCCGCACGCCGTTTGTGGGACATCATCATGAGCTCGACTTACGACTACGCCGAACCCGGATTTATCCTGATCGACAAAGTCAACGAGATGAACAACAACTGGTTTTGCGAGAAGATTCGTGCGACAAATCCATGTGGCGAACAACCGCTTCCGCCTTATGGTTCGTGCCTTCTAGGCTCAATCAACCTGACCCGCTTCGTCAAAAAACCGTTCACTAACGACGCGCAATTCGACTGGGACAATTACCGCAAAGCCATCAAAATTTTCACCCGACTGCTCGACAACGTGGTCGAAATCAACGGCCTGCCGCTGCCCCAGCAACAAGAAGAAATCCTGAGCAAACGCCGTCACGGCATGGGTTATTTGGGCTTAGGCTCCACCGTCACCATGATGGGCATGAAATACGGCGATGCGCAGTCGCTGCAATTTACCGAAGAAGTGACCAAAGTGCTGGCCGTAGAAGGCTGGAAAGCAGGACTTTCGTTGGCTAAAGAAAAAGGCCCCGCGCCGATTATGGATCAACTGTTCACCATCACCGGCGAAATGCTGCACAAACGCCCGGAAATGATTGCCGATGGCCATAAAATCGGCGACCAAGTACCCGGAAAACTGTTGCACAGCAAATACAGCCGCTACATGCAGCAACTGGCGCAAGAAGAACCCGAACTGGTTGCCGAGCTGATTGAAACCGGCGCCCGTTTTACCCACCACAGCTCGATTGCCCCGACCGGCACCATTTCCCTGTCGCTGGCCAATAACGCCAGCAACGGCATTGAGCCGAGTTTTGCCCACCATTATTCGCGCAACGTCATCCGCGCCGGTAAAAAATCCAAAGAAAAAATCGACGTATTTTCTTTTGAGCTGTTGGCTTACCGCGAGATGATCAATCCTGATGCAATGCCGTACAGCGACGATGCCGATAAAAAATTGCCGGATTATTTTATCGCCGCCGATGACGTGACCCCAAAACAGCACGTCGACATACAAGCGGCGGCGCAAAAATGGATTGATTCGTCAATCTCGAAAACCGCCAACGTGCCGACCGATTATCCTTATGAAGACTTCAAATCGATTTACGAATACGCCTACGACAAAGGCCTGAAAGGCTGCACCACGTTCCGCTTTAACCCCGAAGTGTTCCAGGGCGTCTTGGTTAAGGAATCGGATCTGGAAAACACCACCTACCAATTCACCTTGGAAGACGGTCATGTCATGGAATTTAAAGGCAACGAAGACGTCGAATACGACGGCGAAATCCACAGCGCCGC
>JBLRXA010000014.1:0-33200 GCA_047920955.1 Methylobacter sp.
TCTCCGATTGGGGCATCAATCGCTAGCGGTAGGAATCCCCGTTCTTTAGGGCGGGTAGGATGTCAACGCAAGTTGTTAAGCGCACAGGTTCAATGTGACAACCTTTATGCTGAACATTAGTACCGTCTTAACGTATTTTAACGTAATAGTTAATCTGTTTTTTCGGTAGAAAATTGAGTTACTTAACATTATTTTTATAATCTATTTGTCGGATACTATGAGTTCTTGTAGAATGCACTAGTTAAGTGTTGCAGTGTTCATAATAAGTATTAAGTTGGAACAAGAATGGAAATATCACAAGAATTACTACAGAAAAAGATCCTGATTGTGGATGATGCCGCCTCGATGCGGACACTCACTAAAGCCATTCTGCGAGAGGCCGGATTCACTCACGTTTTTGATGCGCCGGGCGGACAGGAAGCGTTACTCATGATGAGAAAGGTAAAGATTAATATCGTAGTATGCGACTGGAACATGCCCGGCATGAGTGGCCTTGACCTATTTAAGGCCGTCAAGAACGACCCTAAACTGGAAACGCCACCCTGGATTATGCTGACGTCTTCATCTGAAGGTGAAAAAGTAAAGGAAGCCATTATGGCTGGCATATCATCTTACATTGTAAAACCGTTCAAACCGGACAATTTAGTTAAACAGCTTGTAGGCAAGCTGTCTTCCTAAACCCATAAAAAAAAGCCGCCATCCGCAACAGAAGATTGCGAATGGCGGCTTTTTTATGCCTGCGCCCCGTCCACGGCAGGTTTGCTGCTGGGCGCTCGCCGCTTGCCGACATTCTTTTTGTCCCTGTGCCGCACTTTGACTTTTTCCGCAGCGGCTTTTTTAGGCTCTTCCTTCTTTTTACCGCCTGTAGATTTGCCTGACGCTTTTAATTTTTTCGGGCCTTTATACTTGCCTTCCAGCTCTTTAATCGTGCGTTTTGTGAATTTTTGTTTCAAAAACCGCTCAATGCCAGACATTAAATTCCATTCGGTGTGTTTGACCAGCGCGATAGTCAGACCTAGCTCATCAACTCGACCTGTTCTGCCAATGCGGTGGATATAATTGATGCCGTTTCTTGGTACATCAAAATTAATCACCAGATTAATGCCCTTAATATCCAGGCCACGCGCAGCAAGATCGGTCGCCAGCATAACCTTGACTTCGCCGCCACGGAATAATTCCATCATCCGGTTGCGGTCTTTTTGATCCATCTCGCCGTGCAGCACACCGACACGCAGTTTCTGTCCGCGCAACGGCCCGCGCAGCGCATCTGCCTGCAGCCGACTGTTGGTGAAAACCAGCGCCTTGTCATAAGTTTCATTTTGCAGCAACCAGGTCAACAGCTTTAACTTATGGTCGTTGTCGTCAGCCAGTACAATTTGCTGTTCAATGTTGCGGTGCCCGTCATGCAGCGTATTTAACGCCACGATTTCATGATTGTTCAGCACCTTATCAGCCATCTTGATGACGCCGAAATGGGTTAAGGTGGCCGAAAACAGCAGTGTTTGCCGCTGTGCATTACAGCTATTGGCAATAGTCAGCACATCTTCGCTAAAGCCCATGTCCAGCATACGGTCGGCTTCATCCAGGATTAACACGTCCAAATTGCTAAAATCCGGGATGTCCTGATCCATCAATTCGAGCACCCGGCCGGGCGTTGCAATCACGATCTCGGTATTTCTGCGCAGCATGTTTTGCTGCAACCTAAAATCATCACCGCCGGTAATCAGACCCGTTTTCAGCTCGGTAAATTCAGTCAACTGCTGGCATTGCTTAAAGACTTGTTGCGCCAGTTCGCGGGTTGGCGTCAACACCAGAGCGCGTGTGCCGCGTGTGGTCGGCATGTCCAATAAATATTGCAGTGTCGGCAGTAAAAAAGCGGCAGTTTTGCCGCTGCCGGTTTCGGCGCTGACCAGCAAATCTTTACGCGCCAGCGCCAAAGGAATGGCTTGTAATTGCACCGGCGTCGGCTGTTCAAAACCCATTTTTTTGATCGCCAACAGCAAGGGTTCGGCAAGCGACAGGGTTGAAAATGAGGCCGTTTTTTCTATGGATGGGTCTATTGGATTAGGTTGCATGAATCTTTTAAATGAGGATGTAAAGCAAGAAAAATAAGGGGCAATATGATTGGGTATTATAGACTTTTTGCGCTTGGGATTAGGATTAAATAACTGCAACTACTCAGCGAAAAGGAAAATAGAACAGCGTAGGGCTGAGTAGTTACAAATAACTATTCATTGCAAATCGTTTTTTTAGCTTTTAAGCTAATCGCAACGTCCTCGTGTCTACCATCTTGCCCTGGAATACCTATGATACCTATTAGAGATACAGCGCCATGCCATTCAAAGCCCCTCGTCACCTGGAGCATCATGGCCATTTGCATTGCTGTTTTCATATCGATGCAACTGCTGCCCTTGCAGTTGAGTTATCGGCTTATCAACCTTTACGGCATGGTGCCGGTACGCTATACCAACCCGCATTACGGCCTGCCCTTCGATGGCTATTTGTCCTTTTTGACCAGCCTGTTCCTGCACGGGAACTGGCCGCACCTGATCATGAACATGTGGTTTTTATGGATATTCGGCGACAACGTCGAAGACCGCATGGGGCGGCTGCCTTTTTTGATGTTCTATTTAATCTGCGGACTGCTGGCCACTTTTTTACAATGGCTTTTCGACCCTAACCTTGCCATTCCGGTTGTTGGTGCATCAGGGGCGATAGCCGGGATATTGGCGGCTTATTTTTTCCTCTACCCGCTCGAACGCGTGGTGGTTTGGATTCCGATATTGTTCCTGCCCATTGTCGTCCATGTCCCCGCCATTGCCTTTTTAGGTTTGTGGGTTTTAATACAGCTACACAGCGCCACCACATCGGTGCTATTTGATAATGTTGCCGCTGCCGACGTAGCCTGGTGGGCGCATCTGGGCGGTTTTATAGCCGGCTCAATTTTATACCGGCTGTTTCTTCGCAGGGAAACAGCCGAAAAAAATGACTCATTTTAGTGCCGTTAAGGTATAATCCGGCACTTTAAATGGTGGTGTTCTTGACGACGCACCGGGGTCAGGGACTTGTTTCCCAGACACAGATTTCTTAAGCTCAATCAGGTTGAAAGTAATATGAAAAAAATTAACGTTGCGTTGGTCAGGCTACTTCAGTTTGTCGTTTTTGTGGTGTCCATATTCATGGTCATCGTCTATTTTGGCACTATGGTTTTACTGCCTTTAGATGCTATTGTCTTACTGACAAAACTGATGGGGGTTGTCGGCATTAACGGCTTTATCGGCGCACTGATCGCCATTCCTACCGTGGGTTACTTGGGTTTGATCGTTTACAAAACCCCAGGGCTTTGCAAAATGATCGTTGACATAGGCGTCGATATGATTAAAACAGGCAAAACCAGAGTTGAAGCATTTAACCCAATCGCCGAGACAGTAAAAGGCTAATTTCTTTATTGCCCCCGCACAAAAAAAGGGTGTGTCGGTTTTCCGATACACCCTTTTTTTGTGCCTGTTGATTTGAGATCAGGAGACCCCAATCATCCTCCACGATGCAGGCAAGATGCCCACGCTCCCAGTTTTTTCGCCCCAAGCAATTAAAATTTTTGTAATTATTCACATCCCACTATCGTTCCCACGCTCCAGCGTGGGAACGAAGACCGAGACGCTCTAGCGTCTCGTACCGCTGGAGCGGTACTCAGGCATTCCCACGCAGAGCGTGGGAACGATAATTGGGGGAGGACTGAATGATTACAAATTTTTATGCCTTTTTATCAATTTTGCTATAAAATGACGAAAATGATTAAAACAACTAAAGCAATGAAATCGATGAAAATTTTTTCATATCAATCATACCCCCACAAGAAAAGATAGGCGGACTCAAGTTCCATCCAATCCCTCTAAAAAACAGCAAATAACATGAGCAGAATAGACAACGCACTACCGGAAAAGTTTTTTTCCACCCGCGAAGCTGCCAACCAACTAGGCGTGGCATTGTCAACCGTGCAAGCCTGGGTTGAAAGCGGCGTACTGCCTGCTTGGAAAACGGCTGGTGGACATCGACGTATCGCCATTGATGCTATTGAAGCCATGCGCTCGCGCCAGCAGGCGGTACTCGGCACAACAACGCCCGCACCGGACATCATTAAAGTATTGGTCGTGGAAGATGACCCGGTACAGCGCGAACTTTACCGCTTCCAGTTTGCCGAATGGCAATTACCGGTGCGGCTGTTGACCGCCATAGATGGTTTTGAAGGCCTGTTGCTGGTGGGTCAACATAAGCCAGACATGATCATCACCGATTTGTCGATGCCGGCAATGGATGGCTTTAAAATGATCCGCAGCCTCAAGATGCAAGCACAAACGGCACAGTCGACTATCCTGGTTGTCACCGGCCTTAGCAGCGCCGAAATCGCAGCCCAGGGGGGCTTGCCGCCAGGAATTCCGGTGTACCCCAAACCCATTCCCTTTGCAGCATTACGCCCCCTGCTAGAACATCTGATAGCGACAAGAGCGGCCGCATGAACCAACAGCAACTGGCGCAGGACATCCGTGACTTAGCGGCCAAATTAAGCGCCGATGGCTGGGATCGTCTGCGCGGCCTGCGTTTAGCGCACACGGCAGCGCAGGTCATTGAACACTGCAAAATGCTCAAATGGCTGGAAGCGAGTGGCCGCGCCGAAGAACTCGCCGATTTATTCGCCGAATTCGCCCAAGACGCACCCGCAAAAACGCGGCTGAAAACCGCGCTGAAAACAGCCGACGCCTTAGCCGACTTGCTGGAGGCAGGGCAATATGCAGGCCGTACCGAGCGCGATTATCTGCCCGCCCTACCCCAGCAATGGTTGTTTGTGTTGACCGGCGATATTTTCGACAGCAACACAGAATTGGCTGAAAAACTCTCGGCGCTGGGGTTTGCCATACTGCGCGCACACTCTCTTGATGACGTTACCGGGGCGTGCCAGCGTGGGCAAGTTATCCTGATTGCCGCTGCCAGTTGGCTGGACGAAAATTCGGAACGTATAGCAGCGATAACACCGGCGGCGAATGGCAATTCCCCGGCCTCGCCGCTGCTGGTCGCCATTGCCGATACCCACGATTTCCTGATTCAGGTTAAGGCCCGGCAACTGGGCGCACAGCTATTGCTCGACCTGCCGCTAGATGCCACCCGGCTGATAACCGAACTGGCAGGTCTGGCCTGGATGCCGCACAATGCCTACCGTGTGATGCTGGTCGATGACGATAGCGCGGTCATGGCGCACCATGCCAACCTGTTAAAAGCGGCCGGTTTTAACGTGCTGGCCATTGACGACCCGGTGGCGGCGCGTGATTTTATCGCTGATTTCGCCCCCGAAGCCTGTGTGCTGGATATGGAAATGCCCGCTTGCCGGGGCTCCGACCTGACCGCCTTGTTGCGCCGCGACAAGCGTTTTAGCCGCCTGCCGATCCTCTATTTGTCCGCTTTTGCCGACATCGGACACCAGCTTGACGCCCGCCATGCCGGTGGCGAAGATTATCTGGTCAAACCGGTAGACCGCCGTTTGCTGGTCGCAGCCGTAACCGCCAGAACCCAGCAATTCCGGCTGCTGGAAACCGCTTATCACCAACGCCGCGAGGCCTGGTTCCAACTCGATAACCTGCGGACAGTGCTGGATGCCCACGCCATCGTCTCAGTCGCGGCCGCCGATGGCACCATCATTGACGTCAACCCCAAGTTCTGCGAACTCAGCGGCTATAGCCGTGATGAATTAATTGGCCATAACCATCGCCTCGTCAAGTCAGGCCACCATCCGGCCGCCTTTTTTGACGGCATGTGGCAAACACTGTCGGCAGGCCGAAGCTGGCGCGGCGAAATACAAAACCGCCGCAAAGACGGCAGCCCATACTGGGTAAAAAGCACTATCGTGCCGATTTTGGACGAATGCGGCGCACCGAAACACTATTTTTCTATCCGCACCGATATTACCGCCCAAAAACGCATACAGGCGAAACGCCAACACCAAACCCGGCTGCTTGATTTGCTGCGCCAAACCTTGCAACACTATTTGGCCAACCCCGACCTTCAGGCAGCCAGTACCCCGCTGCTGGACGGCATGTTGAGCTTAACCGGCAGCGCCTACGGGTTTCTCGGCGAGGTTTTATACGACCTGGACGGCCTACCTTTTTTCAAGCCCCAGGCCTTAAGCCAGGTCACTTGGGACGATGAAAGCCGTCATCTTTGTCTGGAAAAACAAACGCCGGAAGCCGATTATCAAAGCCTAGACAACATCATCGACACGGTGATGCACAGCGGCGAAATGGCCACCGTGCAGATGCCGACGCTGGGCAATATTATCGTCCTGCCTATCCTTTATCAGGAAGCGGTTATCGGAATCGTGGGCTTATCCAGCCAGCCCGATGGTTACGATGCGCCATCAATAGCCAACTTTTTGCAGCCGCTTACCGACACCTATGCCAACATGGTCGAAGCGGCACGGCAACGCCATTTCCAACAACAAGTCATCCTCGACCTGCGGCGGGCAAAAAACGCGGCGGAACAGGCCAATCAGACGCAATCGGCCTGGCTCGACGACTGCGCCATGAACCTGCAAACACCTTTAAGCGCTATTCTCGCCCATAGCCAGATGCTACGAATCCATGACACACAGGATGCCGAAACCCGGCAACACTTGGTCGAAATTGCCAAAAACAGCCAGCAATTAGCTCACGCCACCGACGCCTTAATCAACCGCAACAATGCCGCAAGCGTTCAGCCGACAGCGCCCCTCACCCAAGCGCCGGATAACAGCGCCACGGCGGCATTGCGCATCCTTGTCGCCGAAGACAACCCGGCCAATCAAGCGGTATTGCGGATGCAGCTTAACGTACTCGGCTACAGCGCCGACATTGCCGCCGACGGCGCCGCCGCCATGCTCAAATGGCAGGCAGGCGGACATGCGCTCATGCTGGCCGACCGTAACATGCCCAACATGGACGGCCTCGAACTCACCCGCGCCATCCGTGCCACCGAAAAGGAAACCGGCGCCTATATCCCCATCATCGCCATCACCGCCGCCCAACATCCCGAAGAAATCGTCCTGTGCCGACAGGCAGGTATGGATGACATTCTGCCCAAGCCCATTGAACTCGACGCCCTGCGCACTATGCTAGAACGCTGGCTGCCAGCGTCGTCGCCGCTGACATTCGGCAGCAGCAAGGTTGCCACCCCCACAAAAACCAACATAGCCATCCTGGACACTGAATATCTGACGCGGGTCATCGGTTACGCCGACCCGAAGCAAAAACGCGAGTTGATTGACCTGTTCACCCGCACGGCACGGGATGATTTGCCGCTTTGTAGGCAACACTTGACCGAGCGCAATGGCTCGGCACTGGCTCAAATCATGCACAAACTCAAATCTTCGGCGCGCATGGTTGGCGCCTTAGGCTTTGCCCAGTTGGCCGAAAGCCTCGAAAACGCCGCCAAAACCAACCAACTGGCCGCAGTCAGTAGCCTGCTTACCGAACTTAACTACGCCCTCGGCGATGTCGAAACCGCCGCCAGCCAATTGCTGGCAGCGGTCACGGCGCCGCCCAACCCAGCCAACATAGCCATAGATCAGATACCGGATTGCGTCCTGATTGTCGATGACGATCCGGTGGCGCGGCGGCAAATAACCCTGCTGCTGTCATCCTTGGGTGTCGTTGAAGTGTTGACCGCTGACAGCGGCGAAGCGGCATTAATGGAGCTTGACCGCGCCAACGGCAGCATCGATTTGTTAATCAGCGACCTTAAAATGCCCGGTATGGACGGCATCGAGTTCCTGCGCCATTTGGCCGACAACAGCTATCAAGGCTGCATCATCATTGCCAGCGGTGTCGAAGAACAGTTATTGCAGACCGCCGCCGACATGGTTCGCGCCAGGGGCATGAATCTGCGCGGCACTTTAACAAAGCCGATGGCGCAGGCTGCCCTTCTGCAACTGCTAGCCTTGCCTTGCGCTGCAACGGCAAAAGCAGCACACATACTGCAACGCGAAAACCCCGCCATTACCCCGGACGCTATTCGGGAGGGTATCCGTAGCAATACTTTCGAGGTGCATTTCCAGCCCAAAGTCGATGCGGTCAGCTTGCGCCCTGTGGGCATGGAAGCACTGGCGCGCTGGCAGCACAACGGCAACTTTATCTCGCCCGATGTCTTTATTACTGTTGCCGAACGGCATAATCTGATTGCGCCGCTGTCCGAGGCGTTAATCACCAAAGCATTGGTCGGCGGCGCACGTCTTGCCGCCGCCGGCTACCCGTTGTCAATCGCGGTTAACCTGTCAGCCACTTGGCTGTCCGACCTGCGACTGCCGGAATTTATCTTAGCCAGCGTCCAGGCCACCGGTTTTAAAGCCGAAAATCTGATTTTGGAAATCACCGAAACCGGCGTCATGGCAGATATGGCGACCGCACTAGACGTGATGACCCGCCTGCGGCTCAAAGGCTTCAAACTGTCCATTGACGATTTTGGCACCGGCTATTCGTCGATGGAACAATTGCAACGCATCCCTTTTGGCGAGCTTAAATTGGACCGCAGCTTTGTCCAAGGCGCCATTGAGAAAACGGCGGCACGGTCAATTTTGGCATCAACCGTCGAAATGGCCAAAAAAATGGGCTTGTCCACCGTCGCCGAAGGTGTCGAAATTCAGGCCGAACTGGATTTGGTGCGCGGACTCGGTTGCGATTTGGTGCAAGGCTGGTTTATCGCCAAAGCTATGCCGGTCGAGCAAGTGTTGGCATGGTTACAGGCGCGTGACAAATGAATAAACAGCTTTCAGAAGACTTTGCCACACTGCGCAATAGCCTGCTTAACGATCTACTGTTCTGGCTCATCGTCACGGCCGTTCCTGGTGTTGGCTTTTCCATTGCCCGAATACTGTTCATCGGCTGGAAGCCCTTATTTGCTGTCCACATAATTCTGCTTATAGCACTTTGCCTATTATGGCTAGGCCGTAAACGGATTAGCTATCTTGTGCGCGTTTATGGTGTGCTGATAATTTTATGGCTAACCAGCATGGGCGGTCTGGCACAATTCGGCCCCATAGGGCTTGCAGGCGTATTTTCTATCCTGATCGCTTTTATCGCCATTCTTTTCCTCACTAAGCGGATCGCACTGATCCTGTCTGTTTTTAACATACTGAGCCTGATACTTATTGGCTGGGCGGCCAGCCGACATTGGCTTACCTTTGACTTGGATTACCAGGACTATGCTTATCATCCGTTGACCTGGGCGAACGTCACCTGGACGTTCACCGCCTATTCAATCATCCTGGCGCAGATTGGTTCCCGCATGATTCAAGGCGTACTCGATCGCGAAGCGCAGATACGCAAAGCACAACAGCGCCTTTCCGCATCGTTGGAAAACGCCGCCCATGTTGCCGTGCAATGGTATAACGAAGACGGCCAGGTTCGATTTTGGAACCATGCTTCCGAACTGATGTTCGGCTGGCCTGCGTCAGAGGCTCTGGGTAAAACGCTGGATCAGTTAATCCTCGGCGAAGAAGAGGCTATCGATTTTCAAACCAGCCTGGGTCTGATCAACACTTACAAAACCACCCTCGGCCCGGTTGAATTCATTGCCCGGCATCGCGATGGCCGACAAGTCATCACCTCGACTACGCTATTTATGATCCCCGATGAAGATGAGCCGATATTCGTTTGCATGCATGTTGACATTACCCAGCGCAAACGCGCAGAGATTGCCTTGGATCATGCCAAACAAATGGCAGAATCGGCCAGCCAGGCCAAATCGGAATTTCTGACCAGCATGAGCCATGAATTGCGCACACCGCTGAACGCCATCATCGGTTTCGCCCAATTACTGGACATGGATCAGCCGATGCCCAGCATCACCAGAAAAGAGGCTATCGGGCATATTGCAAACAGTGGCCGCCACCTGTTAGGGCTGATTAATGAAGTCCTCGATCTGGCGCGCATTGAAAGCGGCAGGCTGGACCTAAACATCCAAACCATTGCGCTGTTGCCGCTCATCCAAGAAACAGTGGCACTGTCGCAGCCTGCGGCAAAACTAAAAAATGTGGTTATCATGCAAGTGTGCCACGGCAACCTACAACTGAGCGCGGATCCGGCGCGGGTGCGGCAAATTCTGCTGAATTTGTTGTCCAACGCGATCAAATACAACCGGGAAGGCGGCATCGTGATCCTATCTTGCACGGCGCTGGACAATTATGTCCGCGTCACCGTCGCCGACACCGGCATGGGTATCACTAAAGCGCGGCAACAAGAGCTGTTCCAATCGTTCCATCGCCTCGGCGCCGAAAAGTCCAACATCGAAGGCACCGGTATCGGCCTGGTTATCTGCAAACAACTGGTTAAAGGCATGAAAGGACGTATCGGTTTTGACAGCACCGAGGACGCTGGCAGCCAATTTTGGTTCGAATTGCCACATATCCCGTCAACGCCTGAAATTGTCAGGAACCCTACCATTCAGGACCAACCCGGCCTCCCGGACAAACAGCGGCCAAATGGAAAATGTGTGCTTTATATTGAAGATAACCCGGTCAACATAGAAGTCATGAAACATATTTTTTTGGCGCATCAAGATATTGAATTACTGACGGCAACAACGGCGAAAACCGGCTTGGCCATGATAGCCGACAGGCCGCCTGATTTGGTGCTGATGGACATCAACCTGCCCGGCATCAGCGGTCTGGATGCGTTAATCCAGCTCAAAGCCAACCCGGACACCGCCGCCATTCCGGTTATTGCCGTCAGCGCGGCGACACTGCCTAACGATATTGAGGCGGGACTGAGTGCTGGTTTTTTGGCTTATCTGACCAAACCGCTTGATGTGCCCGAACTGAACGCCTTGATTCTAAGGACTTTACAAAAATGTCCCTCTTAAACGCTAGTCGGCTCATATTTTGCATACTTATAAGAAAACAAAAAAAATTACCATAGCCTAATTAACAAATTTAGATAGACAAACTAAAAAAAATGGTTAAATACCCTAATTTTTATCAATATTTTCCCCACTACTAACCATTAAGAAAACTAGAGGCTGTATGAAAATCAATATGCCGGTAACCAATGTCGAATATACGTTAAAAGACAGCGATTCCATTGTCTCCAAGACTGACTTAAGGGGGATGATCACCTATATCAACGACGATTTTCTTCGCGTTAGCGGCTTCACCCAAGCCGAATTGATTGGCGCCCCGCACAATCTGGTGCGCCATCCCGATATGCCTGCAGAGGCGTTCGCCGATATGTGGAAGGCCTTGAAAGCAAATCGGCCCTGGACGGGACTGGTTAAAAACCGCTGTAAAAATGGCGACTTTTACTGGGTGCTGGCCAATGCCACGCCCTATTATGAAAACGACCAACTAGCCGGTTATATGTCGGTGCGCAGTAAACCCAGCCGCGAACAAGTTAATGCGGCAGACGCCGCCTACCGCCTATTCCGTGAAGGCCAGGCCGGTCATCTAAAAATCCAGGACGGCAAAGTGGTCAAGGCAACGTTGCTGGATAAATTTAACCCATTCAAAAATATCACCATTAAAACCCGCTTAATGAATATGACCGGCTTGTTGAGCCTGTTGATGATAATTATCGGCGGCTTAGGTCTGCACGGCATGGACAAGGCCAATGATGGCCTGCGTACGGTGTATGAAGATCGCACCCTACCGATGAACCAAATCTGCATGATCAAGGAATTGCTGATGAGCAATACTATTGGCATTACCGCAGCCTTGCTTGCCCCCTCCAGTGCAGTCATTCAGAAAAATAGCACTGAAATAGAGCAAAATATCGCGCAAATCAACAGCATTTGGACGGACTATATGTCCACCTATTCGGACGCAGAAGACAAAACGCTGGCCGACCAATTCGCTACCGATAGGATACGTTTAATGGAGCAAGGCTTAAATCCCGCCTTAGCAGCATTGAAAGCTAACGACATCGCCCTTGCCAATACGATTGTTTTGGACAAGATTAACCCGCTGTTTAAATCGGCTAATGAAGACATTAAACGGCTGATGCAATTACAGGTCGATGTCGCCAAACAGGAGTTTAACCGGGCACAGGCGCGTTATGAGCGCACCCGTAACATTACTATCGGCTTAATCGTAACAGGCATTATGTTGGCGCTATGGCTCGGCTCTGCCCTGATTCGTGGCATTGCGCGCCCGTTTGCCAACGCCATTAGCAACTTTGGCCATATCGCCCAAGGCAAATACAACAACACGATAGAGATTGAACGCCACGATGAAGTCGGCAAAGTGATGGAGGCACTTAAATCAATGCAAACCAAACTCGGTTTCGATGTCGCGGAAACCAGACGCATTGCCAATGAAAGTTTGCGCCTCAAAATCGGCCTCGATAACGTCAGCACCGGCGTGATGATTGCGGACAATGCCCGCAACATTATTTATGTCAACAAATCGGTGGTCGATATTCTCGGCAAAGCCGAAGCCGACATCCGCAAACAACTGCCTAACTTCAGCGTCGCCGATCTGGTCGGCACCAATATCGACAGCTTCCACGCCAACCCGCCACACCAGGCCCAACTGCTGTCCAACTTAAACACTAACTACAAAGCCAGCATGAATCTTGGCGGCCGCTCCATGGTGGTCAGCGCCAATCCGGTCATCAACGAACAAGGTCAGCGTTTAGGCTCGGTGGCGGAATGGCAAGACCGCACCGCCGAGGTGATGGTCGAGCAGGAAGTCGCGGCGCTGGTACATGGCGCGGTGATGGGCGATTTTAGCCGACGCATCAACATGCAGGGCAAAGAGGATTTCTTCAAACAACTGGGCGAAGGCCTGAACGAACTGCTGGAAACTACTGAAAGCGGCATCAACGATGTGGTGCGGGTACTCGGCGCACTATCGCGCAGCGACCTGACCCAAACCATCAGCAACGACTATGCCGGCAGTTTCGGGCAACTCAAAGACGACGCCAACACCACCGTGGAAAAACTCAAGGAAATCATCAACCAAATCAAGGAAGCCACCGACAACATCAACACCGGCGCCAAAGAAATTGCTTCCGGCAACAACGACTTATCGCACCGTACCGAAGAACAGGCCGCCAGTCTGGAAGAAACTGCCGCCAGCATGGAGCAATTGACCTCAACCGTACAGCACAATGCCGCCAACGCCAAACAGGCCAGCCAACTGGCCGTCGATGCGTCGGGCATTGCCGGTAAAGGTGTCGAAGTGGTTACCCAAGTGGTCAAAACCATGGATGACATTAACGATTCGTCACGCCGGATTGGCGACATCATTTCAGTCATTGACGACATTGCCTTCCAAACCAACATCTTGGCGCTTAACGCCGCCGTGGAAGCGGCACGCGCAGGCGACCAAGGCCGTGGCTTTGCTGTGGTAGCTGTAGAAGTGCGTAATCTGGCGCAACGCGCCGCAACCGCAGCGGGCGAAATCAAGCACCTAATCGATGATTCAGTGGTTAAAGTCTCCGGCGGCAGCAAGCTGGTGTCGCAAGCGGGACAAACCATGGAAGAGATCGTCGCCTCCGTACGCGGGGTAACGGTGATGATGTCTGAAATCAGCGCCGCCTCGGCGGAACAAACCGCCGGTATTGAACAAGTCAACATGGCTATCGGTCAAATGGACGACGTCACCCAGCAAAATGCCGCCTTGGTGGAAGAAGCCGCCGCCGCAGCCGAATCGTTGGAAGAACAGGCACAAAGCCTGGCGAACACCGTGGCGCAATTCAAAATCGAAGGTTATACCCGACCTGCGTATAGCAGCGCATCGCAGGCTAAGTCTATGTACATACCACCGAAAAAGACAGCGGCACCGGCCAGGCCAGCCGCCAAACCAAAACCGCTACCGCAGGCAGCCAGCGATGAATGGGAGGAGTTTTAAGATTGCAAATCAGGCCTTCCAGGTTTTAAACACCTGGAAGGCCTGCAACCTCAAGGAGCCATCCTATCCTTATCGGTTAATTCGCTGATTAATTTGCCTTTATATTCCCCGGTCAATGTTTTCAAAAAATCGACCAGCTGGTTTATTTCATTACTGGTGAAATTTTTGCCGCGCTGAACCTGCCCCATAATCTTGACCGCCTCAGCCAAATCAGTGACCGAACCATCATGGAAATAAGGATAGGTCAGCTCGATATTGCGCAAGACCGGCACTTTAAAAAAGTGCCGGTCTTGCTCTTGCTGGGTGACATTAAAACGCCCGTTATCGGCCTCAGTCAGCGCGCCGCCGCGCAATTTAAAATAATCCTGTTCGACGCCCATTTTTTCAAAAGACAAACCGCCGAGCGCAGGGCCTGCGTGGCAAGACGCGCAATTAACTTTAAATAACGCATAGCCCGCCTTTTCGTTCGCCGTCAGCACCTCATTATTGCCGCGCAAATACTGATCGAAACGGGAATTGCCGGTCACCAGCGATTGCTCAAAACTGGCAATCGCATGGGTTACAGTGTCTTTACTCAAGCCTTGCTCTGCGTACAATTCGGCAAAAGCCGCTTGATAATCAGCCACCTGCTTTAATTTTTCAACGACATCATCCCATTGCGCGCCCATTTCGCTCGGATTGGCAACCGGGCCTGCAGCTTGTTCTTGCAAGTCTTTAGCGCGGCCATCCCAAAATTGAACAAAGTTGTAGCTTGCATTGTAGACCGTCGGCGAATTGATCGGCCCTTGCTGCCCGCGAATGCCGGTGGCGACTTTGGCTTGGTCGGTGCCGCCTTTGCTTAAGCTATGGCAAGATGCGCAACTCAAGGTATTGTCGCCGGACAACAAGGTATCGTGGAACAGCTTGTCGCCCAATGCGACTTTTTTGGCATCGAGATTTAGCGTTAACGGCAGCGGATGCACCGGCTCGCCTTTTAACGCCGGTGCCGAATCAAAACTTGAAGCCAATGCAGCGCGTTCGTCGGCAATCCAGGCCAGAATGCGTTGTTTTTCTTCGACGCTTAATCTATCAGCCCAATGCATCGATAGGTATAAATTCGGCGGCATGGTGTTGTTTAACAGCGCGCCTTCCAACCGTGCCAACATCAACGGCGTAAATTTTTCTTCGCCGCTGTAAAGTTGTTTTGACAGTACCAATCGAGCCGAAGCGGTTTCTATGTCTTTTGCCATCAGCTGTTTGGCGACCGGCAGTTGCGCATAAATGGGCATCCGGGTCATGCCGGGCGAATGGCAATCAACGCATTTATTTTGCAAAATCAGCGAAACCTGGGCAAAACTCGGCGTACTGCCAGCAACGACAGCAATAGGCTCGTTTTTCCCGGATAAGCCGAGCAGGTTGGAAAGCGGCAAGAAAATGGCCACAGCAAGTAGGATGAGAAAGAGGTGTATTTTTTTCATAATAGTGATGGGAAAGTTAATGGGTATTTTTGGCTACCAACTTAAGCCGGGACAGCCTGAGGTTAAGCCGTTCGTGGTGAGCTTGTCGAACCATGATCGGCTTAACCGTCCACCCTTCGACAAGCTCAGGGCGAACGGTTAAGCCTACCAACTTGTCCCGTTTTAAGTTGGTAGCCGTATTTTTAATTGCAAATTAGGCCTTCCAGGTTTTAAAAGCCTGGAAGGCCTGCTTGTACAGCGTTTTCAAATTCAATCGATGGCTAAAAAAAATGTAACTACTCAGCGAAAAGGGAAATAGAACACGGATTCGGATAAAAACGCTATATTTAAAAAAAATTTGTGTAAACGCGTGTCATCTGTGTTCTATTCGGTCATTTCTAGCGTAAGGTCTGGGCAGTTACCAGATTTTGAATGTATCATAAAATTCCAATACCGCAATCCGTAAAACCAGGCCGTAACTTTTCCCCAGCGTTATCGCCCTAAAATCAGCGGACTGAATAATTAGCCCCAGGAGATTCCCTTGAAAAACTTTTTAGCATTGATGCTCATAACCCTGTTTGGCCATTGCGCTTTTGCCGCCAACACTACGATTGAGGTGATCCCCTTATCCCATCGACCGGCATCGGAATTGTTGCCGTTGCTGATGCCCTTGTTCGGCGATAGTGCGCAGCTGATTGATAACGGCTCTAATCTGCTGGTCAAGACCCGGCCTGAGCGTTTGGCTGAAATCAAGGCAATTATCCGGCAACTGGATGTGCGTCAAAGTAATCTGCTCATCACTGTCGTGCAAAGCCAGCAGGCGACCGCTGATAAACTTAATGCCATAGCCAGCACCGGAATGCGCGGTTATGTTTATCAAACCCAGGATAAACAGGCTGATGAAAATACCCAAACTATCCGTACACTGGAAGGTGTTCCGGCTTACATTAAGGCAGGCAACATTTATGCCCAGCAAAATTTTTCCGGCTACGGTTATCCGGTAGTAACAGAACAGACTGAAGCGACCACTGGCTTTTCGGTAACGCCGCAATTAGTTGGACAACAAGTAATGCTTAGCGTATCCCCTTGGTCAGACAAAATGAACCGGCAAGGGCACATTGAAACGCAAAACGCGCAGTCAACCCTTAGGATAAATCTCGGCGAATGGGTGGAATTGGGCGGCACTGGCGAAATCCGCAGCGACAGTACGCGGGTTAATAGACGCCAAACTGCAGATAAACGGACGCGTATCCTGATTAAAGTCGACCGAGTCGATTAATTAGCGATTTTTTGTAAGAATGAAAGGTTCGTGAAAGGTTTTCGAAAGATAGTATCGATACAATACTATATCGACATGCTTTAACCGGCATTTTTTAACCGATACATTTTTTTAACCGGCTGCTTATATCAGCCAAAAACACACAAGGACTAATATGCCTCCTCTTTCCCAAGGAAATAAGCAATGATTTTGCAACGCTTAAAACTCTTTAACACTTTTTTCGACAGCCGCTGGGAGGATTTGACCCGCGACACCTGGATACAAACAACCTACCGGGACTTTAGCGCCGGGTTAATCGTGGCGCTGACTGCGATTCCAATGGCCATGGGCTTTTCCATGGCGATGGGGTTGCGACCGGAACAAGGCATTATTGCCGGTGCGCTGGCCTGCGCGGTAGGCCGGACTTGGGGCGGTTCCAAATATCAGGTTTACGGGCCGACGGCGGCCTTTATCCCATTAATCGCCGGACTGATGGTCAAATACGGCGCAGCCAGCGGCGGCACGCCACAGGAAGCCCACGGCTTTCTGGTGCTGGTGTCCATCATAGCCGGTGTGGTATTGATGCTGATGGGCGTGTTCGGCCTGGGCAAATACGCCAAACTGGTGCCAAATTCCATCGTTGTCGGCTTTACCGTCGGTATCGCGGTGGTGATCGCGCTGACCAACCTCAAGGATATTTTGGGGGTGAAGGATATTAAGCTGCTATTTGGCCGGAATGACGATGGCGGAAGCGGATTTTTTGACGCCATATTGTACGCCGTCGCCCATATTAACCTGATCAACGGCTGGGCGGTCGCAATCGGTTTGGGCACCTTTGCCCTGACCAAATATTTGTTGCGCATCTCCATATTTATTCCGGCGCCGCTGATTGCGATTGCCACCTCCACCATCGTGACCGCGACTTTATTGGGCGATAAAGGCATTATGCTGGTCGGCGACATTTACGGCTCAATCCCGAATAACTTTTTCGTGTTTACCCCGCCAATCCTGCCAGCAATAACCTCCGGCGTCATGCTGGATATTGTCTATTTTGTGTTGGCCATCGTGTTCGTGTCAGGCGTCGAAAGTTTGCTGTGTTCGTCAATGGCTGACCGCCTTGCCGATAACCGTAAAACCCCGTTCAATCCCGACAAAGAATTTTGGGGGCAAGGTTTAGTACAGATTATTGTGCCGCTGGTCAATGGTTTTCCCTGCACCGGCGCACTGGCCAGAACTGCCACCAGTATTAAAGCGGGTGCTGTTACGCCGCTGGCCGGTTATTTCAAGGCATTCCTTAAACTGGCCTTGGCTTATTACATCGCCGGTTATCTGGAAATAGTGCCGATGGCCTGCATCGGCGGCATTTTGCTGTGGGTGGCGACCAATATGTTCAAACCCGCCGAAATTAAAGAAGTGTTGGCGCACAATAAATTCCATGCCGGTTTAATGACTTATACCGCTGTGATGGTGCCGATGACTGACTTTTTGACTGGCGTGTTGTCCGCTTTAATTATTTACGGTGTGTTGTTCAAATTTCTCGATAAACCGGTTAAACACAGCGCCGAACATGAGCTGGAAGCCGCCGGTAAAGCCCCAGTTATCATTGCCTCGGACGCGCATTTTAATAATGTGACCGTGCCTTTAGCGATGACCGATGAAGATGCCGAATTGCTGCATTATGCCGCCAACCTTGCCAGGCGCGAGATCACCAAGCAGTTTACTTTCGTGCATGTGATTCCGCCACAGCAGCAAGCTATTCAGCCAAAACAGGAAGCGGCTATCAAGCAGCGCATTCGTGATGAAGTTGATAAATATTTCGACACGCCGGTGGAAGGCCTAACCTTAAATAGCCATGTTATGAGCGGGGCGTCACGTCTCGATAAACTGATTGAATATACGGTGACATCAAACTCGGATCTGATTCTGCTCGGCCACCGCAAAGAGCGGACTGGTCAGCGTTCTTTAGGCCGCCGCCTGGCGATGATCACCAAAGCATCAGTGTGGATGGTTCCCGAAGGCACGGCCCGCGAGCTCAAACGCATTGTTGCCCCGATTGATTTTTCCAAAGCCTCCGCCGACAGCTTATCGCAGGCGACGGCGCTGGCTAAACTGCACGGGCTAAACGAGGTGACGGCGCTACATGTGTATTTTGATGATTCGACGATACGCTACGAGGAACATCTGGACGAAGTCAAATGGCATGAACAGCATGTGTTCGAAGAATTTTTGGCGGGCATTGAAACCCACGGCATCACCGTAAAACCTGAATTTGTCGAAAGCAGCATCCCGGCCAACGCGATCTTACGCAAAGCCAAGGAATTGGAAGCCGACCTGATTGTCATGAGTACGCGTGGACGCAGCAATGCCGCGACTATTCTGCTCGGCAGCGCGACATCGCAAACGATGATGGATTCACCGATCCCCATTATTGCGGTCAAGCATGTCGGCGATCATTTAGGTCTGCTCGATGCCCTGATTGCCAGCCGGTTCTGGGATCGCCCCGATCCAAAAACCAACTAACATTTCCGGGAAACAATACCCCTGATGATCGATTTTTAGTCGCGACGTAGGCGTCGCGACTAAAGCCATATAACGCCCTCAAATGAATACCAATATCTTCAACAATATTCCCGCCCAATTACCGGAAGAACTGTTTGAATCGCTGTTAAAACGGGACAATTTTCATATTGAACGCATCGTGTCCCACGGCCATACAACCCCAACCGGGCAATGGTACGATCAGAATGGCGATGAATGGGTACTGCTGCTGCAAGGACAGGCGCTTATTGCTTACCCGGAGCTTCAAAGCATCCGTTTAATGCCCGGCGATTATCTGCTGATTCCGGCGCATCAACGGCATCGGGTCGAATGGACGCAGCCGGATGTTGACACTATTTGGCTGGCTGTGCATTGGCCCGCTTGATTTCAGCCAGTACGCTGGCTAACAAATCGCGTTGCCCGGTGTGAAAGTTTGCCGCATCGGTTTCCCGGCGCAACCAGGTAAACTGGCGTTTGGCCAGTTGCCGGGTGGCGACAATGGCTTTTTCGATCATCGTTTCAAGCTCATATTCGCCTTGCAGATAAGACCAAGCCTGACGATAGCCAACCGCCCGGATGGACGGCATTTTTTCGGTCAAATCGCCGCGCCGATATAACGCGTCCACTTCCTCGATAAAACCTTGTTCCAGCATGTTCCTAAACCGCTGCGCGATGATGTCGTGCAATAAGGCGCGGTCTGACGGGGCAATAATCAATTTAATGCGCTGATAGGGAATGTCTTGCGCTTGTGCGGCAGTAAAAAAAGACGTCAGCGGCTGACCGCTGATGGCATAAACCTCAAGCGCGCGCTGTACGCGTTGCGGGTCGTTGGGATGAATCCGCGCCGCCGATTCGGGGTCAATATCGGCCAAACGCTGATGCAGTGCTTCTTTGCCTAATGCCGCCAAGTCCTGATCGAGCTGGGCGCGAATGGCTGGATCGGCTTCAGGCAATACGGCAAGCCCGCTGTTCAGAACATTAAAATAGAGCATAGTGCCGCCAACCAAAATCGGCAGTTTGCCGCGCTGGCTTATATCGGCCATTAACGCCAATGCCTGTTTTCTAAACTGGCCGGTGGAAAACGTTTCGGCCGGGTCGAGAATATCAATTAAATGGTGGGCAATGCCGCCGCGCTCGTCTACTGTCGGCTTGGCGGTGCCGATGTCCATGCCTTTAAACACCAGCGCCGAATCGACGCTGATAATTTCGCCATCAAGGGCTTGGGCAAGTTGCACCGACAGCGCAGTTTTACCTGAAGCGGTAGGCCCCATTAGGAAGATGACGGGCGGATTGGCGTGTTTTTTCATAAGTTGACTATAAGTTGTCTATTGCCCGCGCAAAAAGAATTTGTCCAGCTCGCCGGTCGATAATTCTATCCAGGTCGGTCGGCCGTGGTTGCACTGCCCTATCCTTTCGGTCTGTTCCATATCGCGAAGCAGTGCGTTCATTTCGTCGATAGTTAAACGCCGATGTGCGCGCACCGAGCCATGACAGGCGACTTTGGCCAACAGTTCGTTGGATTTTTCCTGTACCCGCTGGCTGATGCCGTGTTCATTGATGTCGGCCAAGACATCGCGCACCAGGGTTTCCATATCGGTGTTGCCCAATAATGCCGGAATTGAGCGCAGCACCACGGTTTCAGGGCCGGAACGGTTAAGTTCAAAACCCAAAGTATTAAAAAAATCCTGTTCCTGTTCGGCCAAATCGGCCTCGCCAGCACTGACTTTTATTTTAATCGGCAGCAACAAAGGTTGGCTGGGCACTGCACCGTTTTGGTATTGCAATTTTAAGCGTTCGTAAGTGACCCGTTCATGCGCAGCATGGGCATCGACCAAAATAATGCCGTTGGCGGTTTCGGACAGGATGTAGATATTATGCAGATGCGCGATGGCCTGACCGAGCGGCTGTGCCTGTTGTGCGGCTTGTGCTATCGGCTCTGGTTTTGGGTATAGCGCCGCATAAGCCTGGATAACTTCTTCGACCTGCAACGGCAATGACGCTTGCTGCGGCGGCAGTTTCGCGCTGTAGTTCGGTTTGGCTTCGACAGCGAATGCGCTTTGCTGGGCATCGGCAGGCGCTGGCTCGATATAGGTTGGCTGAACCGCCTCATGCCCCGGCCTTACATCAGCCAGCGAGCGGTGCAGCGCCGAAAACAAAAAATCATGTACCAAGCGCCCTTCCCTGAACCTGACTTCGAGTTTTGCCGGGTGCGCGTTGACATCGACCAACGTGGAATCGAGCGTCAAATACAGCACGAACACCGGGTGCCGACCATGAAACAGCACATCCTGATACGCCTGTTTGACCGCATGACTTACCAGCTTATCCCTGACCAAGCGGCCATTGACGTAAAAAAACTGCATGTCCTGCTGACTGCGCGAAAATGTCGGCAAGCCTACCCAACCGCTCAGTTGCAGATCGGCGGCGGCAAAATCAATTTTGACCGCATTGTCAATAAAAGCCGAACCGCAAATACCGGCAATGCGCTGTTCCTGTTCGCTGTCGCTTAGCGCGGGCTTTAAATTGAGTATGTCTTTTTGGTTATGCGTGAGCGTAAAACCCAGATCGAAACGGCTCAAGGCCATGCGTTTGATTAGGGTTTCAATGTGGGCGAATTCGGTCTTTTCGGTTTTCAGGAACTTTCGCCGCGCCGGGGTGTTGTAAAACAGGTCGCGCACATCGACGGTGGTGCCGACAGGATGCGGATCGGGTTGCGGGTCGAAATCCTGCTCGGAACCATCGGCATTAACACGCCAGGCGCAATCGGCATCCTGGGTACGCGAAATCAACGTCAGCCGTGCAACCGAGCTGATGCTAGGCAAAGCCTCGCCACGAAAACCCATGCTGGACACCTGTTCCAAATCCTTTAAGCTGGCAATTTTGCTGGTCGCATGGCGCGATAAAGCCAGCGGCAAATCGTCTTTGACAATGCCGCAACCGTCATCCCTGATTTTTATCAGCCGGATGCCGCCCTGTTCTATGTCGATAGTAATTTGGCTGGCACCGGCATCAAAACAGTTTTCGACCAGTTCTTTGACCACCGACGAAGGCCGTTCGACCACCTCGCCGGCGGCAATTTGGTTAACCAGTTGAATGGGAAGTGAATGGATACGCATTGGCCAACCTAAAGCAAAACGCGTATTTTATATGACTAAGGCTAATTATTCATACTTGAGTGCAGAAAACAGCAGGCCAAAAACCTTACATATCCAACGCAACAACACTAGCCGTATCAGGTGTTGGCCTGCTTGGTGCCGCTGTCTCAAAGTAACTGCGCACACCGTTAAAAATAGCTAGCGCCATTTTTGACTGATGCGAGCTACTGAGCAATCTGAGTTCTTCTTCCGGATTGGAGATAAACGCCGTCTCAACCAGAATCGACGGCACATCCGGTGATTTCAACACTACAAAACCGGCTTTTTGCACATCAGCGTAATGCAATCCACCGCCAATGCGTTGAAAATTTTTCAGCACCTTTTTGGCAACATTAACGCTGGCATCTTGTGTAGCGGTCTGCGACAAATCCAATAAAATCGAAGCTAACACATTGTCTTTATCGTTCAGGCTGACTCCGCCGACTAAATCCGCTGCATTTTCCCTGTTCGCCAACCAGCGTGCGGCTTCGTTGCTTGCGCCTTTATTGGACAGGGTATACACCGACGCGCCTTTAACTGTTGGATCCTGGAAAGCATCAGCGTGGATTGAGACAAATAAATCGGCTTTAGCTGCCCGGGCAATTTGCATTCTTTTGGATAGATCGACGTAATAATCGCCTTTACGCACCATGACAGCCTTCATACCCGGCTGTTGGTTGATTAAATTGGCCAGTTTTTTAGCAATGGCCAGAGTGATTTCCTTTTCTTTGGTGCCATTTGCGCCGTGAGCGCCGGGATCGTTGCCGCCATGACCGGCATCGACAGCGATAATAATATCGCGCTTAGCTGCCTTTTTTAGCTGCACCGGCTTCATTGCGGTTGTGTTAGCGGCAACCTTCTGCGGCTCTTTAGTCGGCGAAACCGGCGCTGGTTTGTTATCAGCGACTTTTACTGCGGGTGCTTTTTCGGCGATGGGCTTAACTGCCGCTACCGCTACCGGCTTTTTGACTTGTGCATAATTGCCGGGCGTTTTGTTCAATAATTCAATAACCAAGCGGCTGCCGTTCATGCTGTTGGTCCTTAACGACATTTCTTTTGAGTTTATCTCTCTTTTTAAATCGATAACGACCCTTAAATCGGTCTTGTTCCTTGCGGCAAAACGTACTTGCGAAAACAGCGGGTGAGAGGGTGCTGGCTGGGCCAATGCCTTGCTTGCGTTGGCATTGCGCATATCAATCACCAAACGCGCCGGATTATTCATCAGAAACACCCGGTGTTCAGGCGAAGCCGTCACATCGAACAGCAGTTGGCTTTGATCGGGTGTATTCCAATACTTTAGAGCATTAATTCCGATCTGCTCTGCGTAACTGGGCGCAGCCAAAAACTGTAACCCAATAATAAACAAGACCTTCCAATAACTTCTCATCGGCGTGCAACCCACATAGTGATAATTTGGGTTAGATTATAGCAGTATGTGATTGTTTTTCTAGGGCAGTTGTATAACTATTTTTTAATCATGCGGCATAACGCACAGTTCAAGTACCCGCCCACCATTCTCGACAGCCAGACTGATAACCCGATCAGGTTGTGGTAAAAAACCGTTTCCTTTGTCCGGCCATTCGATAAAACACAGGCAATCTTGGTCGAAATAATCCCTGATACCGATCCATTCGAGCTCTTCAGGATCGGCGACCCGGTACAGATCAAAATGAAATAGCTTGCGCCCATTTAAGCTATATTCTTCGACCAAGGTGTAAGTCGGGCTTTTAACCGCGCCAGTATAACCGGCGGCCCTTAAAACGCCCCTGACCAAGGTTGTTTTCCCCGCGCCCAGATCACCTTGCAAAAATACCAGGCATTTTGGCGGCAATTCCGCCCAAAGCTTGGCGCCAAACTGTTCCGTCGCTTCTGTATCATTTAAATATGTTTTCATCAAATTTCCTTGTTGGTTTGAGGCCTCTCCCTTGACGAGTTGGGATCGTAGAAAAACAGAGTCCACGGTTAGCACGGACAATTATTGGGCTATGCCATTTTTTTTCAGTAAATGGCCTAAAGTGCCGTCAAAACGTATAATTGCGGCCGATTAAAGCCCAAGCAAAACACTTAAATAAATCGTGCCACAAAAATAACAGGACTTCCAGCGCCCACAGTACACCCCCTGAACGCAAAGACATTAATTAACCGTATCCACCCAACTTTAGAACCGACCGCCATGGCCGATAAAAAGGCAACGAGGGAATTGCCGGTTTATTGCCGCTTCCCTAATAAGACACCCATAGAAAAAACACAACACCATGTTATACAAGGATATTTTTAACATCGGCATTTTTTGTGCTGAATAGTTCGTGGGTATCAATTAAAACTTTTTTGGAGTACGGCCATGACAACACAACATACCAACACAGCAGATTCATCCTGGACAATATTTATCGAAATATTAAGCGATGAATTTACCGCGAGAACAGGATTCGGGGTCTATGCGCACATCACACCAGTGGATGTCAGTCAGGCCTATCAGGAATATCAGCAACGCAACGCACCGATGCGGCTGTTCGCCCGCGACTATGTACGTTCTTATGTGTAAACAGACTTACCCACACAGCGGCAATGGCATTGCCAACAAAACAATGCCATTGCCGCATTCTTTGTAATTAACAGGATATTTATGAGCCACCTATCAACACAAACACCTGCCGCCAATACCCATTCATCACGAGGCGAACTAATCGTCAAGGGCGTCGCCACCACTGTTGCGGCAGCCACCATCATAGAAACCGGCAAAGGCGTGATCACAACGCTTGCTAGACATCCGCTGATCGTCCTCGGTCTGGGTATTACCGCTGGTTTTTTGACGCATAAATACCGTAAAGAAATCATTTTAGTCACCAGCAAAACCGCCGGACAAAGCAAAGAATTTGTGTTGCGTCAAAAAGAAAACCTTAAAGACCTGATTGCAGAAAGCCAGCAAGACGCTGGCCGCTAAACTAGGCACTCATCAGCGTCCTAACATGGATGGCGGCGCTCGCCGCCAATGCTTTCAAGTTATAACCGCCTTCCAACACCGAAACAATTCGGCCATGACAACAGCTGTCGGCAATGCCCATCAGCTCTTGGGTAAGCCAGGCAAAATCATCTTCGACCAATGCAATCGACGCCAGCGGGTCATCTTTGTGCGCATCAAAGCCCGCTGAAACCAGCACCAGTTCGGGGTTAAACTTTTTCACTGCCGGTAAAATAATGCCGCTGTATTTCTGTCTGAATTCATGCCCTGAATCGCCTGCGGCCAGCGGCACATTGATGATATTGCCGACGCCGGTTTCTTCCGGATATCCGCTGCCGGGATAATGCGGCATTTCATGGCTGGAGGCATAAAGCACATTGGCTTGCCGACAAAAAGCCGCCTGTGTGCCGTTGCCGTGATGCACATCGAAATCCACAATGGCGATACGTTCAAGTTGGTAATGCTGCCGCGCATAAGCGGCGGCAATGGCAATATTGTTGAACAGGCAAAAGCCCATAGCCAATTCAGGTTCGGCATGATGACCCGGCGGGCGTACCGCGCAAAAAGCATTGTCCGCAGTACCAGCCAACACCTTGCCAACGGCATCGCACACCGCGCCAACAGCACGGAACGCCGCCTGCCCCGACCCGCTCGACAACACCGTATCCCCGTCCAAATAATGCCGGCCCTGTTCGGGGATGGCGGCAACAATGGCGTCAATATGAAATTGGGGATGGATCAGCCTGATTTGCTGCTCGGTGCCCAGTGGCGGTGATGGCCGGATTAAGCCTGCAAATTCTTGCCCTGACAAAGCCCGGTCTATCGCGATGATACGATCCGGGCACTCGGGATGACCGACGCCGGTTTGATGAAAAAGAAAATCAGGGTGACTGTAATAAAGGGTCTTCACAGGGGGGTTGCCATATAAAATCTAACATACAAAATGGCACTATTTTTGCTTTACGCAAAGAACACGTCAAAAATATGCCGGAAATGCCCTATGAGCCTATATATCAATACCAACTATCAATCCCTTTATGGTCAGCGTCAACTTAGGCAACATAGGCTGAACGTTGAAAAATCAACACAAGAAATGTCTTCTGGTCAGCGCATAAACAGTGCGCAAGATGATGCGGCTGGGTTGGCAATGAGTTCACGCATGACGACAGGTATCCGGGCGCATGGGGTTCTAATCAGAAATGTCACAAATGGTATCAGCTTGGCACAAACTGCGGAAGGGGCTCTCGGCAGCATTATCGAAATTTTACAACGCACCCGAGAACTTGCCGTCCAATCTGCAAACTGGACTTTAGCGCAAGAGGCTCCTCAACCACCCGGTGGTGCATTTGATGAATTTGCCGCTCCATCTGCAAATGGGGATTTAGCTCTGGGAGACCGTCAAAAATTAAGTAGTGAATTTAATCAGTTATTACAAGAAATAGATAGAATAGCCAATACGACAGAAATATTCGGGAAATTTCCGTTAAAACATGTGCCGCCTCATATCACTAATTTATTTCCTACAAGTGGGGCTTCATCAATATTTTCATCGGGTATAAAACCAATAGCCTATATTCCAGTTGGCGCACAAGACATTCAAATAGATATTGATTCATATAATGCAGATGATGATATTCAATTATTTACATTAGATGGCAAGCACCTGGCAGGGACGCCATTAACCGACAGTGTTTGGACTGCCAATAGTGTTTCCGATTCTGCCGACATTAAATCAAAAATTTTTGATAAAACCTCTGGATTTACTGATAATGCGGTTTATGATTCATCTCTATTATTAGACGGTTCAACAGCATTTACTGATCCTACTATGAACCCACCGACAACAGGCTTAACCCAAGCATACAATGGAATGGATATTGTATATAGTGGGGATGGTCATGGTTTACCCCCGCCACCTCCGCCTCTACCCACAACTTATAACGAACGAATATTAATTGATAATGTAACAGAACCGTTAATGCTTATGGTCGTTGGTTCTGGCCTCTTTTCTGCTTCAGCTTCTTGGAGCTTCATGCCCCCTAGTGATGAACTGTTTAACGAGCCTTTTAAAATAACTGTTAGCGCAAATGTCAATGAATCTGTTGAATATATAAATATTGATAAAGCGCCATCAGATCTAGCATCTTTAAAACTTAATAACACAAAAATAGACCCTTATCAGGAAGCCATTAGGGCATTAGCCAGTTTAGATGCCGCGATTAATCAAATCGATAATTATCGAACCCATTACGGTGCAAGTATTAATAGGCTTCAAACAGTCATTAGCAATATTGACAGTAGCAATGTAAATCTAAATGCGGCCAGGAGCCGTATAACAGACACTGATTATGCTAAATCTATGGCGGATTTAATAAGCAATCAGGTTCTTTCAAACGCAGGGGTAGCCATGTTAGCCCAGGCAAATGTGACGCCCAAACAGACTTTACAGAATCTTCTTAATAGCATCCGCATTAAAACCTAGATAATTTTTTATCAAGCATCAAGCCACCATTTCACCCGACTCATTAAAATGAATGTCCCTGACCTCATCATCTTCAGTGATGTGCGCCGACTTTAACATGCCGGATTCGTAATAATGATACTGATGCTCGGATTCGACCTCGCCATATACCATTTTCTGGCACACTATCATTCTGCCCTGATGATCAAATTGGCTGCGGTAATACGTGTTACGGTTATTTAAGCTGTCTTCAGTGATTTCATTGACCAGTTTTAACGGCAGTTTGATGCCGCTGTAACTGACAAAATAGCGGAATTCGGTTTGTTGTTCTTGATTCATGAGAATAGATGGGTAGAAATGATGTCTATGATGTGTTCCAAGGTCAGGTTTTCGTGTTCGCCGACGATATTATGTGCAGAAATGGGGTATCTAAGGTCTATGCCGTAGTGCCCTGCGTTTTGACCAAAGGTGTAGATGTAGGCGGAAATGGTCGGTTCGTTAACGGTGCATAAATCGATGGCCTGAAAATGCTGTTCCTGGTTATTCAATGCCAGCGTATTTTCGCCGTAACGATGCACCAATTCCAATAACAGCAGTTTCAGCGGAATATCTTTGTTGATCGCCCAAACGTTCATAGGCGAAGGCTTAAATTTTCCTGACCACGACAGGCCGGGCGTAGCCCATGACCAACAGGCTTTGCACTTTGTTGATGAGCCACAACGAAGCCATAAAACCCAGCACGGCACCACCGGCAAGCCATAAATCCGAAGCGTCAGCATCAACCGGCAACAGCCAAGCGGCGATGCCCGCACCGGCAAACAGCGCGATTAACGGCAGTAAATACACTAACAAAGAGGCGCGCAGCAGCAGGCTTTCATCAATCGCGACCATGACGCGGTCGCCGATTTTCAGTTGCATGTCGCTATCGACCGGCACCCGTTTTTTTTTCAGTACGCTGCCGATGGCGTTACTGCTGCATGATGCTTTTTGCAGGCAAGCGCCACACGCGCTGTTTGGCCCGCCTTCAACCCAGACTTGACGGTTTTCTATTTTTACCACAACCGCTGATTCTTCTATCATCACCGTCACCGTTCAATCAATAAGTGTCAGATGCTTTTCGGCAAAATAAAGGATGCCGTCAAGCTCTTGCAAGCGCAGCGATTGCAAGCGTTGCCCTAAGCAAACCGGGCTTTGGCATTCCCCGGTTTTGGGGTCGAAAATAAAGCCGTGCATCGAACAACGCAGATATAAGCCGGTTTCATCAAAGATGGCGTCCTGTTCGCAATTTAACGGCCTGTGCATGTGCATACAATGGTTTACATACGCGTATGGACTGCCTTCAAACGCGAAAATAATGGCCGAAACCGGCTGTTTTTTAAAACAGATTTTGCGCGTTACATAGCTGGCTTTATCCAATTCATCGCGCCTACAGGCCAGTTTGCTGTGGTCATTTAGCATGACTGTCCTGACTTTAAGCCCAAGCCTCTGCCAATGAAGCCAACCAGGCTTCCAGCCGTGCCGGGGTCAGTTCTTTCTGGTTTTCCTGGTCTAATGCCAAACCGACAAAGCGGTCATCAACGACGGCTTTAGATTGCTTAAAGTGATAACCTTCGATCGCCCAGGCACCAATCAACGTGGCGCCGCAGTGTCCGAATTGTTCGTACAGATAAAACATGGCATCGACAAATTCGGTCGGGTAGCTTTTTTGGTTGCCCAAGCCGTAAATCGCGACTTTTTTACCGCTAAAATCGCGGCCTGCCAGCGTCGGCAAAAACTCCTCCCAACTGGTCGTGGCATTGCCGGTTGACAGGCCCGGCAGCTGGCCTTCGCCATAAGTCGGCACACCTAAAATTAAGGTGTCGTAGGCCAGCATATCGTCCACGCTCGCATTGCGCACATTGACCGGCTTGGCGGCAAGCGCCGAACCCAATGCGCTTGTGATGTCTTTGGCAATGCGCCGGGTATTGCCGGTGTCGGTGCCGAAAAAAACGCCTACTTTAGCCATGACTTTCCTCGCTAAGTGTTTTGTTTGCGGGTTAGGCTTTTTTACTGACTACAGCTGTATTTGCAGCAGCCCACCAGCTTGTTGTTTAGCCGCCCATTCATCCGGCGTAAACGCCTTAACGCTGACCGCATGAAGTTTGCCGGAGGCCAGCGGTTGTTTTAACGTTGCCAAAACCAACTGCTGTTTTTTGACGATCGATAAACCGTCAAATTGCGCACTGACCACAGTGACCGTTAAATCGCAGCCCTCGCCTTCGACCATCACCTGGGCATCGTCAATGCCGTGCTGTACCAACTGCACAACTTCGCCAATGCTTATTGTATCGTTTGCGGTTTCGGCTTTTTTCGGCGCGGCGGCGGTCAATAACGGCAATAGACTGCCGTTATTGGCCATTTCTTCAATGATGTCGCAACCGCCGACCAGTTCGGCATTAACAAACAGTTGCGGATAGGTCGGCCAATGCGAAATGCTCGGCAATTTTTCGCGGATAAACGGCGCTTCCAGCACATTGACAAACGCGTAAGGGATGCCGGTCGCATTGAGCAGACCGACCGCCTTGGCCGAAAAACCGCATTGTGGGTTAGTCGGTACGCCTTTCATATAAATGATGATCGGCTGCGCGGCCAGTTGGGCGCGGATTTTTTCTTCGGTTGTCATAAGGTTCTCGTTTTTTGTTGGTTTAGTCCGTAGGGTATGCTCGGCATACCCTTATTGCTCTCATTATTGAACGAAGGTAATGCACAAAAATTACTCCACACTTTTCTCACGGTAGCAGGCGTCCAAAGCTGGCTTTGAACTCCGACAGGGCATTTCAAAGTACGCACAGCGTACCCTACATCTCAATTTACCCGGCCTGCTGCCTGATTTTCTCGGCTTTTTTTATCAACTTGATTTCGCCTTCGCCTTTCACCACTTCGGCATCAATAATACATTGCTCAACGTCATCAACGGAGGGAATATCAAACATGGTTTTGCGTAAAATCTGTTCCATGATGCTGCGCAAGCCGCGTGCGCCGGTTTCGCGTTCAATGGCTTTTTGGGCGATTTCAGCCAGTGCTTCCTGCTCGAATTTCAACTCGACGCCTTCATAAGCGAACAATTGCTGATACTGCCGCACCAGCGCATTTTTAGGTTCGGTCAATACCCGAATCAAGGCGTCCACATCCAGCGGTTCCAACGGCGCCAGCACCGGGAAGCGGCCAATGAATTCAGGGATTAAGCCGAATTTACGCAAATCGCTGGGCTGCGTCGCGTTCAGCATATCTTCTAAGGCCGGTTTTTCAGTAGGATTGTTCACTTCGGCATGAAAACCGATGGCGGAATTGCTTGGCACCAGACGTTTTTCGACATGTTTTTCCAGCCCCGGAAACGAGCCGCCTGCGATAAACAGGATATTGCGCGTATCCATCGTGGTGTCGCCGTCCTTGTTGCGCCCTTTGGCCGGCAGCTTAACCTGGGAGCCTTCAACCAACCTTAATAATGCCTGCTGCACACCTTCGCCGGACACGTCGCGGGTGCCGGTTTGCTGTTCCGGGCTGCGGGCGATTTTGTCGATTTCATCCAGATAAACAATGCCCCATTCGGCGTTGACCCTATTGCCATCGGCCACATCGAGCAAGCGCACCAAAATATTTTCTACATCATCGCCAACATAACCCGCCTGCGTCAGCGTGGTCGCATCGGCAATCACAAACGGCACACCGACGACTTTCGCCAAGGTGCTGGCCAACAGCGTTTTTCCGGTGCCGGACGGGCCGATTAACAGGATATTGGATTTGCCGATTTCCACATCCTTGTCGAACTCACCCAAGCCCGCATCGCCGCCTTCATGGCGCAGGCGTTTGTAATGGTTGTAAACCGCCACCGCCAAGATTTCTTTGGCCAGATGCTGGCCGATAATGTACTGATCGAGATGTTCCTTGATTTTCGCCGGAATCGGCAACTCGCCCTGCATTTCGGCCAGCTCTTTCTTCTGGCTCCAACTGCTGACAACCTGATGGGCGAGTTGCACACAGGCGCCGCAAATGGTGCCTTCAGCCCCGGCAATCAAGGGCACCGACGCGGATTGGGCGATACCGCAAAAAGAACAGTGCTTAATGTCTTTGTCACTCATGATCGGCTTCCTGTTGTTGCAAAGGCGGCAGCCCGGCTATCCAGGCGCGCTGACAAGTGCGGCGGCTGCGCTCTTGCAGCAACTCGCGTATTTTCGGCGTCGCTTTTGCCAGCGACAAGGTGTCGGCTTTGTGTATGCTTTTGCACAGCAATAAATGAAAACCGATTTCTGATTTAACCACCGCGCTGACTTCCCCAACCTTCAACTTAAACAACACCGCATCCAGTTCAGGATACAGCGTACCGCGTGGCACAGTGCCCAGAACGCCGCCTTGCAAAGCGGTCGGGCATTCGGAATGCCGTAACGCCAGATCGGCGAATTTGTGCGGTTTTTTGCGCAATTTGTCGGCCAGTTCCTCGGCGCGGCTCAGTGCCGCCTCAGCGGTGTTTTCAGCATAATCCGGGTTAATGCTGATAAAAATATGGCAGGCTTCACGCCGTTCGGGGCGATTAAACTGCTCCGCATGTAAATGGTAATAAATGCCAATGTCGACATCGCTGACAGCAGGCGCACGGCTGGCGACTAATTCCAGCACCGTATTGACCCTACATTGACGATGCAAAGCCGCCTGCAAACTGTCGTGGTCAAGCTGGTTTTTTTCAAGGTCTGCAAACAGGGTCTCGTCATCCTCATAACGGTCGCGGATTTCCTGATAAGCCTGTTGCAAGGCCTGTTCGGTAATGACGACAGCCGCCGCTTCCTGGCTATTGAGCACTCGGCTTTCCAGCCTGAACTCGTTTAACGCCTGCGTTTTTGCCTGTTGCCATTCGGCCTCGGTCAATTCGGCGGGCGATTTTTTAAATAACAGCAGCGCCGCCCTCAACACGTTGTAATTGACCGCTTGCTCCAGTTGCTTGATGACCGCCATATCAAAACTCCGGTTCTTTGAAGGATTCAGGATGTGCAGGCGCCAGCGCCGATTCGGGCACTTGCAATACCCGACCATCAAAAGCAACATGGTATTGAATCTGCTCGCTATCCCTTAGCACCTTAAAAACTTGGCCTTCGGTGCCTTTAGGAAACAGCACTTCACCCCGAAGGCTTAAATCAAGCGTACATACCACCCTATCCCTGAACTCAAAACGGCTGGGATTCCAGGGTTCGTCAATGCCAATCAACTCTTCCAAACGGCAGCCGACCATGCGTCCCTGATCGAGAAAATGCACGGTAAAAATAATCTGATCCTGAAGGAAGGTGCCGACCTCAATGACATTGCCGACACTGCCGCGCCGAATCAGCAATTGCCCAACTTCCATGCCGGGATAAGTGCCGTCATTGCGGACATTCCGGGTCACCCGCACCGATTCGCCGAACTCGAAGCGGCCTTCATCAAAGCGTTCGGGTTTCATCTATTTTGCGCGAGATACCCCGTCCTTTAGGTCGGGGAGGGATAGCGCGTAGGCGGTAGCCTACTCCTGTTCTCGCA